>JBEAPO010000085.1:0-5379 GCA_041164425.1 Actinomycetota bacterium | reverse complement strand
AGGTCTCCGATCGTGTTCTTCTTCTCGTCGACACGCTCGTCGCGTCGGCCGACGCGGCCGGTTGGGGTGAAGGGGGCATCTACATGCCCGGTTACACCCACCTGCAGCGCGCACAGCCGATTCAGCTCGCTCACCATCTCGCGGCCCACGCGTGGTCGTTGCTGCGCGACGCCGACCGCATTCATGCGACCATCGAACGTGCGAACGTGTCGCCCCTCGGTGCGGGCGCACTCGCGGGGACGTCGTTGCCCATCGATCCTGCGCCGACGGCAAAGGAGATGGGCTTCCGCGCCGCGTTCGCGAACTCGCTCGACGCAGTCTCCGACCGCGACTTCGCGGCCGAGGCGCTTTTCGACATTGCACTTCTCGGCGTACACCTGTCTCGCATCGGAGAAGAGTGGGTGCTCTGGACCACCGAAGAGTTCGGCTTCGCGCGACTCGATGATGCCTACTCGACGGGTTCGTCGATGTTGCCCCAGAAGAAGAACGCCGACATTGCCGAACTCGCGCGTGGCAAGGCCGGCCGACTCATCGGCAACCTCACGGGTCTGCTCGCGACCTTGAAGGGTCTGCCACTCGCTTACAACCGAGACCTACAAGAAGACAAAGAACCTTTGTTCGATTCGGTGAACCAGGTAGTTCTGGCCCTCGGCGCGCTGTCGGGCATGATCGCAACGGCGTCGTTCAACCAAACACGCATGCAGTCGGCCGCCGATGATCAACTCGCCTCAGCGACCGATCTTGCCGAGTGGCTTGTCCGCAGGGGAGTGCCCTTCCGCAAGGCGCACGCGCTCGTCGGTGCACTCGTTCAGCAGTGCGTCTCGACAGGCACGCCGCTCGCTGATCTCGCTGCCGCCAGCGCCGACTTCGGTCCCGAGGCCGCCGATCTCGTCGCGCCCGGTGTCGGCGTGTCGATGCGCACATCGCCGGGTGGTGCCGGCCCGAAACCAGCGCTCGCGCAACGCGAAAAACTGATTGCGGCAATCGGCGTTGCACGCCGCGAGCAGGAGGACCTGCGTGCTCTATGAACATCGCATCCGCATTCGCTACGGCGAGTGCGACATGCAGCGGGTCGTCTTCAATGCCCATTACTTGGCCTACTGCGACGATGCCGCCGACTGCTGGATGCGTCACGCCCTTGGCGGTGATCTTCATGATGTCGGTTTCGACTGCATGGTGAAGCGCGCCGAGATCACATGGTTGAGGGGTGCCACCTTCGGTAACGACATGGTGGTCCGGCTCGGCGTCACCAAGTTCGGTGTCACGAGCTTCGAAGTGCTTGCCGAAGGCTTCATCAACGGTGAAGAGAAGAGCTTCGAGGCGAATCTGCTCTACGTGAGCACCGTGCCGGGGGAGGCAAAGGCAACTCCCGTGCCCGCGTTCGTTCGCGAGAAGCTCGGCGCTTATTCGCGCTAAGCCTGACGCACCAACTTCATCAGATCAACGAGGTCCTGCGGCCGACCGGTGGTCCACTTGTTGATGACAAGGTGAGTGCGACTGATCACAGGAACGCTCATCCCATCAAGTAGAACTTCGAACCGGTCTCTCCACGCATCCTCGAAGTCGACACCAGTGATCGATGTGAGTAAGTCGATCCTGCTTGGACTCGTTCCGAGTTGAATGATTCGATCGGGCGCCTCGAGGTCGGCTGGCGTGATGCCCACGCTGGCGAACCCAAACTTGTCGAGGGCGTCGGTGATTTTCACCGCATTGCCATGTTCCGCCCACACCCATAAGTCGAAGTCATCAGTTCCTCTTGGGATGCCGTGGGCCGCAAGGGCGTGGCCACCAATGACGAGAAATCGAACGTCTCTAGCGAGAAATAACTCGAGCAACTCTTTCGAGTCGGGGAAAAGATCCACTGTTGCCTCCGAACGCGTACATACGTCGCCGCAGCATGTCGACTGCGGCGATACGTGTTGCGGGCGATTGGTCTCGCCAATAGCGGAGGAGGCTGTCCTCGGATTCCTGGAATGTGACGATTTCAACGACGCGAGCGATGCGGCCCGGTCTGGGCATCTCGCTTGTCGGTTCCCGGATGGACACACGACGATTTTAGGCGAGGGGTGTGTTCATATTCGGCGCGTGCCGTGTTCACAGTCGGCGCGTGCCGTGTTCACAGTCGGCGCGTGCCGATGCCGTGATAACTGCTGGTGGCGAGGGCGTGGTCATCTTCGACGATCGTGCCGTCCTTCCACACGGTGATTTTCAGGTCGGGTGCGGCGCCAGCGGGTTCCATTCGTAACCATGCGAGTGGGGCGCGACGTCGTTCGCCGTGTCGGCGTAGTGCTGCACGGAAGCGGTCCTTCGTGTCTTGGCTGAAGTACTGCCACACGATGGAATGGAAGACGAGCACCGGTTCGTCTGCCATGTCGTCAATCTGAGCGTCGATCCAGTCGGCGGCATCGGCCTCGGTCGGTACCTGGTAGAGCGGACTCGTCGTGGCGATCTCGAGGGCCGCGTGCAATCGGTCGAATCGTTGCTGTTGGTCAGGCCAGACGAAGGAAAGCAGTGTGAGGCGTCGTTCGGGGTCGCGAATGTCGAGCGGGGCGATGTCGCAACCAGCGCGCGATACGACAGCGGGGCATCCCGAAATGTCGACCGTGGGACTACCCCAGGCATCCGCGGTGAAGCGTACGTTTGAATCGGGGTCGCCGAACGCGTTGCCGTCGTTTTCGAAGAAGAAACGGTCGAACAGGAGATTGAGGCCGCTCGACGAGCCAACCTCGCGAAAGTGGAAGGTGTCGACACCATGCGTGCGTCCGAAGTGGGCGAGTCCCGTCACGAGCATGGTCGTGCGGCCGACCTCGTTCGTCTGCACGGTTCGTCCGAGCCCATCGATGATTGCGGCACAGTTGGTCTCCAACACGTGAAGAAAATCCTCGACGATCGTCGGTCCTGGTTGGCCACCCACACTGGGGTAGTGGCGTGCGAGTTGTGGCGCGCGTCCTGCGAGCACCTCTCGGTGGGCCGCCCCGAGAATGCGCAGTGCGACTGCATCGCGACTTGGTCGCAGCGTGAGATCCTTCGTCAGGTCGTGCACGATGCCGCCCTGAACGAGGTTCTTTGCGAGGCCCTCGAGGATGGTCACGTTGATCTGCGACCCGAGGTCGGCCGACGCGAGAGCCTGCACCAGCATGGCGTCGTGAAGATTCAGTTCCGGCTGTGCCATCGTCGTCCTCCGACGCGCAACGTAGTTCAAATGATCGGCCATCCGGGCGGTTGGTCGTGCCAACATTGAGGCGTGAACATCCTTCCCGAACTCCACGAGCGTGGCCTCGTGCACGACACGACTGCGGCCGACCAGCTCGGCGCGCGCCTCGCGGATCATTCGGTGGGTGTCTATGTCGGATTCGATCCGACGGCTGACTCGCTGCACGTCGGTCACTTGCTCGGTCAATTGATGCTCCGTCGCATGCAGCTGGCCGGCCATCGACCGTTCCCGTTGGCGGGCGGCGCAACAGGAATGGTGGGCGATCCGTCGGGGCGCAGCGAAGAGCGCAACCTTCTCGACGCCGAAACTCTGGCGCAGAACGTGTCGCGTATCGAATCACAGCTGCAGCGACTCCTCGATTTTTCACCGGGCAAGTTCGGCGCGACGCTGGTCAACAACGCCGACTGGACCGCGGGCATCTCTGCTCTCGAGTTCCTCCGTGATGTCGGCAAACACATCACGGTCAACCAGATGTTGGCGAAAGACTCTGTGAAGTCGCGACTCGGCTCCGAGCATGGCTTGTCGTACACCGAGTTCAGCTACATGCTTCTCCAGGCGAACGACTTCCGCCATCTCGCGGCCGCCCACGACGTCGAACTGCAGATGGGTGGAAGCGACCAGTGGGGAAACATCACCGCGGGTATCGACCTCATCCGCAAGACGCTCGGTCGCACGGCGCACGGTCTCACGTGGCCGCTTGTCACGAAGAGCGACGGAACGAAGTTCGGCAAGACCGCAGACGGTGCGGTCTGGCTCGACCCCGAACGAACCAGTCCGTACCAATTCCGCCAGTTTTGGGTTCAGCAGGCCGACGCCGACGTTGCCCGTTACTTCCCGCAGTTCTCACTGCGCTCTCTCGACGAGTGTCGCGACGTCCTCGCCGCGCACGCCGCCAAGCCCGAGGCCCGCGAGGCACAGCGGCTCCTCGCACACGAGATCACCGCGATGGTGCACGGCGATGATGCGGCCCGCGCTGCGGATGAAGTGGCCTCCATCCTGTTCGGCGGCGACCCGACCGCTGCAAGTGCCGCAGGATTCGATGCGATCGCGCGTGAAGTTCCGTCGTCGAAACTCACGGTTCTGCCCGACGACATGGCCCAATTGTTGGTCGACACAATGGTGTGCGCGTCGAAGTCCGAAGCTCGCCGCACGATCGACCAGGGTGGGGTGCGGGTGAACGGTGCGTCGGTTGGTCTCGACACCAAGCCTGCCGACATTGCGCCGTTACACGGGCGTTATTTGCTGGTCCGTCGCGGCAAGACCACGTACCACCTGGTCGACCGCAGCTGATCCCACAGGTGGCCAGGCCGGCCGTCGAAAAAACTCATGCGAACCGGTTTCTACGAGGTTGGAAAACGTGCACACCTCGGATAACTTCACGGAGCCTTTCGGGGGAACCGCCCCCGACTGAAAACTCCGAAGGTCCAAGTTGACGTTTCGTCAAACCCACCGATAGAGTTGCAACTCGCCCCCAAAAGCCGGCTGCAAGCAGTCGGAACTCTGGAGGACTCGGCACGGCCACCCACGGGTGAGTGCCCACATTTGCTCCTTGAAAACGGAAGAGAAGACTGAACGCCAGTGCGGGCAGAGATACAGGCGCAAGCCTGACTCTGCTTGTCAATTCTGGTCAGTAGCCATACTGACCAATCAGTAATACCTCCGGCTGGGTCCCAACCTGGTCGGAAAAATTCAAGCCAAGGTCATGACAACACACAGAACAAGATTCCGTTCGTTGTCGTGAACTTTCCAATCGTTTCGGTCCGAGTAATCGGGTCGACATGATTTTGACGGAGAGTTTGATCCTGGCTCAGGACGAACGCTGGCGGCGTGCTTAACACATGCAAGTCGAACGGGATCCATGCAGTAGCAATACTGCGGAAGATCTAGTGGCGAACGGGTGAGGAACACGTGAAGAACCTGCCCCGAACTCTGGGATAACAGTTGGAAACGACTGCTAATACCGGATGCCGTTGTTGGAGTCACATGGCTCTACAACGAAAGTTTTTCGGTTCGGGAGGGCTTCGCGGCCTATCAGCTAGTTGGTGAGGTAACGGCTCACCAAGGCATCGACGGGTAGCTGGTCTGAGAGGATGATCAGCCACACTGGGACTGAGACACGGCCCAGACTCCTACGGGAGGCAGCAGTGGGGAATCTTGCGCAATGG
>JBEAPO010000084.1:0-42899 GCA_041164425.1 Actinomycetota bacterium | reverse complement strand
CTACACCACAACATCGACCGCGCTGCTTGATGTTCCCACCACGTGCACATCGGCAGTGTCGGCGAACTACGCCTTCATCTACGTCGCCGGGGCGATCACGATCGCCAAACAACCCACCGTGGTCACCTTCACCACCTCGTCGTTGACCCACACGTTCAACGGCACCAACCGGCCAGCCACGGTGACCACCAACCCGTCAGGCAAAAAAGTCGTGTTCACCTACGTCGGCACCGGCGGGATCACCCACAACTCGTCGACCGCCCCGGTGAACACCGGTATCTACACAGTGACCGCGACCATCGATGAGGCGAACTTCATCGGCACCGCCACCACCACCCTCACCATCAACAAAGCAGCCCAAACCCCGATCACGTTCGCCAACCCGACCACCGTCGCCTACGGCTCGACCCTGCGGGTCGTGCCTGTTGGGGGCAGCGGCAGCGGCACGATCACCTACACCGTGAAATCGGGGCGTTGCACGATTGACACGTCGGGCGTCCTCACGCCAACGGCGGCGGGATCGTGCGTGGTTGCCGTGGCGAAGGCGACCAGCACCAACCACCTGACCGCAATCAGCGCGGACTCGACGATCACCGTGACCAAGCAAGACCAATCGGTTGCTTTCACCACGGCCGTGCCGTCGAACCCTGTCGCAGGTGGCACCTACACACCAAAGGTCACCGCCACGTCGGGCCTGTCGCCCACGATCGTGATCACGTTGGGCGAGAACATTGCCTGTTCGATGAGCGCGGGCGTCGTCACGTTCATCACGAAGGGCACTTGTGTGATCACGGCACGTCAGTCTGGCGACGACAACTTCGCCGCCGCTGACTCGGTGCAGCAGACGATCAATGTGGGCACTCTCAACCAATCAATCACGTTCCCGCAACCCGACGAACGCCGCATCGGCGACACCGCGTTCCAGTTGCTCGCGTCGAGTTCGAGTGGCCTCGCCGTTTCGTACGCGGTGAAAGGCACCGCCTGTGCAGTGTCGGCGTTCGGTCTCGCGACGATCGTTGCGCCCGGCACCTGCGACGTGACCGCGTCCCAGGCGGGCGACTCTACGTACGCCGCTGCGGCTTCGGTGACACGCACGATCACCGTGAAGGCCGGCCTTCCCGGTATTCCGCACCTCATGTCAGCATCACCCGAGGACAGCAGCATCATTGTCGCCTATTCCGCACCACCCACCGATGGCGGATCGCCTCTTGTTTCCTACGTCGTCGTGGCAACTCCGACAACAGGTGATCCAATCATCAAGTCGGACTGCAGCACCACGACCCTTGCGTGCACCCTCCTCGGCCTCACCAACGGCACCGCATATCGCCTGAAGGTCGCCGCCGTCACCGAAACAGGCGTTGGCGACTACTCGGTCGAATCCGAGCCGGTGACCCCGTTCGTCGCCCCACAGGCCGTACAAGACCTCACCGGTGTTCGCGAGGATACGTCGCTACAGATGTCCTGGCTCGACCCCGAATCGCTGGGAGGTGGAACCTTGCTGCGCTACGACGTGAGCATCCGTGAAAAGGATGGCGACTTCGGCGCACCCGTGGCCGTCACGACATCGTCTGTCGGTGCCATCCGAGTGATGTCGGCCCCGAACCCGTCACGCCGCCACACCTTCACGGGGCTGCGCAAGGGCACCACCTACGAAGTGAAGATCGTGACGATCACGAACCTTTCCTCTGCGAGCACCACCGATAACACGGCCCAGGCCATAGTTCAGAAAATGAATGTCGCCGATGCGCCGCGCAACCTCGCCATCGAGGCGACTTCGGAAACGTCGGCTGTCGTCACGTGGGCGGTACCGCTGCGCGATGGCGGCTCGCCGATCACTTCGTATTCGGCCACGTCGACCGCCGGGACGTGCTCTGTAGCAACGAGTACGGCCCTCTCGTGCACGATGACGGGTCTCACCCAGGGCAAGTCGGTGACGGTCTCGGTCAAGGCTGTGACAGCTGTGGGTTCATCCGACATCGCGACTGCAACCGTGTCACTTCCCGGACGCCCGGGCGCGCCGACCATCACATCAGTCAAGCGCACGCTCACCTCGGCCGTCATCACATGGGAAGCACCCGCATCAACCGGTGGTCGCACGATCACCAGCTACCGCATCGGCGGCATCTCCAACATCGACACCAAGGACACGCCGCTGTGCAGTTCGACCGAACTCACTTGCACCGTCCACGGCCTGAACATGAGCGCCGCCTACAACTTCACGGCGACTGCGTTCAACACCTTCGGTGAAGGTGCCGCGTCGAAGATCTATTTCGCGCAGGCCTTCTCCGCTGTCCCCAGCCTCTGGGGCATGACCTCCGAATTGACCGGCGAACGCACGGTAACCGGCCTTCCGCCTGCGCCGGGCCGCGTGAAGGTGTTGGCGTCCGGTCGCCGATCGAATGTGACGGCGACGGCCCCCAAGACGTCCGTACCCATCACCCACGCGATCATCACCGTCGCGACTACATCAGGCCGTGTGGTGCTGCGCCTCAAGGTGGCTGTCGACAAGTCGAACCCTGAGACGAGTGTGACGATCCCGTACTCGTCCTCGAAGATCAAGGTGGCCGTGCAGTTCGCAAATGCCTTCGGCGTGTCACCCATCGCGACGACCGGCTGGAAGCCGACGCGCACGGTTCTACGCCGGACCGATGCTGCAGCCAACGTCATGCGCGGTGTCACGGCGGTCCGCATGGTTCCCGTCGGCGAAGTCATCGGCGCACCGGTCTTCTTCGTCGGTGCCTCCAGCACGCTCAGCGCCACGGGCAAACGCGCCCTCGCTGCGATCGCAGCCGAGGCACGACGTGAAGGCGGCATCGTCAACGTCACCGGCTACGCCCGCAAGAGCCCCACCACATCGAACGCGTTCATCAAGAAAGTCTCCGAACGGCGCGCTCTCGTTGTGGCCAACTACCTCGCCACCCTCGGCGTTCAGCAGTGGATTCGCTGGCAAGGAGTCGGGGCTCCCACGACCACGACCGGAGTCGACACCGACCGTCGCGTGGTTGTGTCGCTCATCCCTTACGAGCAATAGGGCTCAGCGACGTACGCCGGACGTTCTCCGCCGAAGCTTCCTCGGCCTGACGTTGGGCATCCCAACCCAACAGCGGTCCAGCGACACTCGCAATCACCTGCAACACGTCGGTCGATACGCGGCAGACAGTGCCGAGAACGAGACGCCGGTCGACGATGTCGGAGAGGGTTCGCGCCCCTTCGTGCGTCACTGCGAACACAACCTGAGCAATGACCTCGCCCGATGGAAGGACCTCAGCGAGGCGTCGGTCGCTCAGTACCAGATGCAGGATTTCGACGTATTCCGTGCCGTACAAACGGGCAATGATTTCTGCCGATCGCGTCGACAGTCCCGCATCGACCAGCTCGCGACCTGCATCGGCGAGGAAAGGAGCCGCATCACGAGCCCACGCAAAGGTGCCCGCAGCTGCGGCACGCCGCGAGTCGACCCGTAGCCGCCGCACATCGCGTAGTTCGTGGTCGAAGAGCTCGTCGACCATCTCTTCGGCGGTCGCACGCGCGGTTGTCCACTTGCCGCCGCCGATGGTCCAGAGGTTGTCGATGCCCCGGTCGGCGTGGTGATACAACTCGTGGCGACGACTCGCCGCGTAGGTGCCCTCTGACCCGGGGGCCTTGATCAGTGGGCGCACGCCGACGGTCGTCAACTCGACGTCGTCTTCGGTCAGTGCACGTTCGGCACGCCCCATCGTCGAGTTGACCGTGTCGAGGATCGAACGCACGTCGACATCGTCAGCGCGGATCTCGTCGTCGTCAGTGGGTGTATCGGTGGGACCAATGAACGACTTCCCCATCCACGGCGACACGATGACATGACGACCCGACTTGGCGCGCGCAAAAACCGCGTCACGTACGGCACCGCCGCCCAACGCTCGCGTGAGCACATGAACACCCTTTGAGCGGTCGACGGCAACTCCGGTGTCGCGGCCCAGCGTGGCAAGCACCCGGTCGATCCAGGGCCCGGCGGCATTCACGACGACAGACGCCCGAACGTCGAACGAACCGCCCCCGATTCTGTCGGTGACCCGAACGCCCTCGACAACCAGCCTGTCGGCGCGCTGGTCGACGAGGAATCCATCGGCGCTGCAGTGGTTCACCAGCACGGCACCCGCCGCCTCTGCTGACTTCACGTACGCCAGCAGCAGGCGCTCGGGGTGGACGTTCAACGTGTCGTGGTAGGCGAACGCACCGAGCAAGCCCGATGGGTCGAGCCACGGGACCGCAGCAATCAGCGAGCGCTTCGACATCCACCGCGGATGCGGGATGCGCAGCGAGGCCGGAGCGGCGCGGTTGCGGTCGAACGACAGCGCGTCGTAGAGCGCCACACCTGCACCGAGCAGTGCGGCATTGGGTTTGCTCCAACGCCACGCCGGCATGATGAAACGCGTCTGCTCGACGAGGTGCGGGGCACCGAGCGCAAGAATGCGCCGCTCGCGCAAACTCTCGCGCACCACCCCGAAGTCGTACTGCTCGAGGTACCGGATGCCGCCGTGGATGTATTTCGTGGTCGCGGCACTCGTTTCTGCACCGAAGTCGCCCCGGTCGACCAACGCGGTGCGTATGCCGCGCATCGCCGCCTCGCGCGCCACCCAGATTCCGGTGATGCCCCCGCCGACGACGACGAGGTCGAAGGTTTCGCGCAATCTTTCGACCGGACGTGAGACCATGTCAGGTCCCCACCCTTTTGACATCTCGCGCCATGCCCCGATTCTACGAGGCGCCACATCTAGGATTTCCGCGATGATCAATTGGGCCGCCGACGTGATTGATGCGATCGGACTGGTCGGCGTTGCTGTGCTCGTTGCGCTGGAGAACGTTTTCCCGCCAATTCCGTCGGAACTCATCCTCCTCCTCACGGGTTTCAACGTCAGCGAGGGACGTTTCGACTTCGTCAGCGCCACTATCGCCGCCACGATCGGTTCGGTCGTCGGTGCGTACTTCCTCTACGCGATCGGCCGCCTCGTCGACGAGGAACGACTCGAGAAGTTGCTCGCAGGTGTCGGCAAATATCTCGGCTTAAAGAAGAGCGACGTGCACAAGGGATTCCAATGGTTCGAACGCCACGGCACCGCTGTGGTTCTCTTCGGCCGGCTCATCCCCGTCGTGCGGTCGGTCGTGTCGATTCCCGCCGGTGCGGAGAAAATGCCCATGTTGCGTTTCACCTTGCTCACCGCGGCGGGCTCGATCGTCTGGAATCTCGTCTGGGTCGCCATCGGCTGGGGTCTCGGCGACCAGTGGGAAAAGGCCGGCACCTGGGGTGACTACCTGCAGTACGGCGTCATCGCTGCGATTCTCGTCGGACTTGCCCTCATCGTCGTACGCGCACGCCGACGAAACCAGTCTGCAAGTGCCCCGAAAGACTGATCACCGCTATCCTTTCGGCGCGGACTTCGCGTCTCGCGGGTGTAGCTCAATGGCTAGAGTTCCAGCCTTCCAAGCTGGCTATGCGGGTTCGATTCCCGTCACCCGCTCCACATTCTCTCCCGATCTCCCCTTGTCTGGGAACCGGTGATTCGCTGACGTTGCCCCATGGTCAGTGTGGCGTGTTCCACTGGCACCAAGATCAGGCTTACTGGATCGACACCGACGACCGTCGCACCGACCACCGCATGGCGACCGGCCCGCCAGCCACACGCTCGTCAACGGGCTACGGCGAACCGACGCGATGCGTTCGGTCGAAACTTGGCGCTGCGATATCACCGTGCATGACGACGCAGGCGAAGTTCTCGACGGCGTCAACGGCCTGCGCGCTTGAGCACCCGCTGCAGGGACTTGGCCTTAGCTGACCACCTCGAACTCGCGCCACATTCCGGCCTTGTAGTGACCGGTGATGTTGCAGAGCAGTTGGTAGTTCCCGGGTTTCAGGTCGAGTGAGAGTTTTCCGATCTCGCCCGGCTCCCATTCGGGAATTTTGTCGATGACCTCGATGCCCTCGAGTTCTTCGTCGAAACGGTTGTTGTCACCCAGCGGAATCTTTCCCGGCTCGTACGTTGTCTTCGTGACGAGGAATTCGTGCGCGATTGACCCGTAGTTTGTGATCGCAAAGCGGACGTCACCGGCGACGGCCTTGCCCGCGCTCACTGCGACCCGCCACTCGGCCACGCTGCCTGTGATCTTGTTCGCAACAGCGTCACTCGGTGTTCCGTTGCGGTCCCCTCATCTCGACGTCGGACGCATCCTCGGCGCACCCACCGGTGATGGCCGCTGCGACAAACGCGACGACGCCAAAGAACTTCTTGCCTGCGTTCATGATTCCCCCTCCGGCTCGTCACGAACCTGCACTTCTTCTTACTCCAATTCGCAGACGTATTTGTACAAGGTCACTTTGTCTGGCGTGCGTAACACCAGTTGGCGCGTTGACTTACAACGGCATCTTCGCAGTGAACCGGGTGCCCTCGGGATCGACAGCCCAGTCGGGGGCCTCGCCCCACGTGTCACCGAAGACCAGTTCCGCCATCGGCGCGCGACGCACGGGGCCATGACCGCCTGCGGGCTTTCCCAGCGTGATAGTGGCCGCGATCTGGGCGTGTTCGGGAAGGCCGAGCAAAGCGGTCAGATCGGCCTCCACGGGCGCGTGAAAGGCCGTCAGCGCCCCGCCGTAGCCAAGACCGCGGGCGGCGAGGAGAAGGTTCTGGCAGGCCGGATAGATCGAGGCGCCCTCGATGTGGACCTTGCCGCGGTAGCGAAGGTTGATCGCGAGCACCAGCACCGGAACGTCAGCGAAATTGTCGACGTAGTGCTGCATCGTGGCGGCCATACGGGCCTTCGGAGAATCGGCGACCTTACCGCTGCCCTCGTCGTAGCCCTCGTTCGTCCGCTTACCGCCCCAGATCTCACGCGCACCGCGCGCGACCAAATCTTTCACCTCGCGCGAGCGCGGCGAATCGGCAAACACCATAAAGCGAAACGGCTGACGGTTCGACCCGCTGGGCGCCCGCGTCGCGGCGAACAAGATGTCGCACAACACCTCGTCGGGCACCGGTTCGGGCCGGTAGCGGCGAATGGCTCGCGTGGTGCGCAGCCCTTCGAGAAGTTCGATGCGATCGTTGTCAGCCAAAGATCATCACCCCGTCATCGATCGGAGATTTGCGGAACATCTTCCTGTCGCGCTTGAAATTCTGTGGGTTGATCCACGGCTCGCGATCACCCTGGTGCGGGAACAGGTGCATGACGCGCTCCATGTAGCCCGAAGTGAAGTTCTCGATCCAACGCCGCTCGGGCATCGACGCGTCACTGGACCTCAACGTAGGACGACATATGCGCGTACCGGTGGTGCGCATGTGGTCGAGAAGGCGGCAGACGTATTCCGAGGTGAGGTCGGCGCGCAGGGTCCACGAAGCGTTGATGTAACCGAACGTCGACACGAGGTTGGGAACACCCGAATACGCGAGGCCCTTGTAGGTCCAGGTCTTGGCGAAATCGACTGGCTCACCGTCGACGATGAAGTCCATTTCGCCGAGTGTGACGAGTTCGAGGCCCGTCGCGGTGACGATGATGTCGGCGTCGAGGTGTTCCCCCGAGACGAGGTCGATGCCCGATTCGGTCCAGGTGAGGATCTTGTCGGTGACGACGTCGACCTTGCCCGCCTTGATGGCCTTGAAGAAGTCGCCGTTCGGAACGAGACACAGACGTTGGTCCCACGGGTTGTAGGGCGGCGTGAAGTGCTTGTCGATGTCGAAGCCCTCGGGAAGTTCCTTGCGAATTTCCTCGAGCAGGAATGCACGAACGCGCTCGGGCTTGGTTCGCGTGCGCTGATACGCGATCTGTTGGAAAGTCGTGTTGCGAAGGCGCGTGATTGCGTATGCCACGCGGGCCGGCAGGAACTTGCGCAGGCGGTTGGCCACCGCGTCGATGTCGGGGCGCGCCACCATCCAAGTTGGGGTGCGTTGAAGCATCGTCACCTTCGCCGCGCGATCGGCCATTGCCGGCACCAAGGTGACCGCCGTCGCGCCCGAGCCGATAACGACGACGCGCTTGCCCGTGTAGTCGAGGTTCTCAGGCCACTTCTGTGGGTGCACCACGGTGCCGCGGAACGTGTCGCGACCGGGGAACTCTGGTTCGTGGCCCTGCTTGTACGAGTAGTAACCCGAACACATGAAGAGAAAATTGCAGGAATACGTGGTCTCGCTACCGGTTTTCGCGTCGCGAGCAACGAGCGTCCAACGCGCATCGGGCGTCGACCACGACGCCGACGACACGAGCGTGTCGAAGCGGATACTTTCGTCGATCCGGTGCTCGCGCACCGTCTCACGCAGGTATTCCATGATCGACGGGCCGTCGGCGATCGACTTCTCGTGCGTCCACGGCTTGAACGAGAACCCGAGAGTGTGCATGTCGCTGTCGGAACGAACTCCGGGATACCGGAAGAGGTCCCACGTGCCTCCGATGTCGCTGCGACCCTCGAGGATCGCGAACGTTCGGTCGGGGCACCTGGTCTTCAGGTGATACGCGGCACCGATCCCCGACAGGCCCGCGCCGACCACGATGACGTCGAAATGTTCCCGCACGTCTTCCACCCTATTGCGCCGGTCCACCAGGAGTTCAGTCCCTGCGCGGGTTGTTGTGCAACACTCGAGAGGTGCCCCCCAGCGACTCGATCAAGGCCGTCTTTTTCGACGTAGGCGGAGTCCTCACTGTCCCGGTTCGCGAGACGATGGAGAAGATCGCGGCCGATGGAACACTCGACATTTCGGTGGTCGGGCCCCAGTTCGCCGACAGTTTCCTCGGTGGCCACGACGGCGACCTGCCGTCGCACCGTCTGGAGCGGGGCGAGATCGACATCGACGAGTTCGTGTCGCATCTCGGCGACGCCGGCGACGCTGTGCGACGCCTGCTGCACCCTGACTCGCCCCATTCCCTGTTTGCGAACGTCACCGCTCACGCCGGGATGCACGGCCTGGTCGACGACCTATGCAAACACGGCTACCGCACCGGCATCGTGTCGAACATCTTCAACGAGTACGTGTCGAAGTGGGACGAAATCACCAACCATCCTGGCCGCTTCGACGTGGTCGTCTATTCCTGCGCCGAGGGTGTGCGCAAGCCGAACCGTGCGATCTTCGACCTCGCCTTGTCCCGGGCGGGCCTCGACGCCCGACAGGTGCTGTTCGTCGACGACTCGATCAACATCGTGAATGCCGCTGCCGAGCTCGGCTTCCACACCGTGCACGTGGTCGACCACGACGAGGCGATCGACGAGGTCCGCACCTTGCTGGGCATCGCATGAAGTCAGGAGACGCATGAGCACGATCAAGGCCGTGTATTTCGACGTCGGCGGCGTACTCACCACCGGCATCGCCCCGGCAATGATGAAGGCGGCGCAGAGCGGGGGCATCGACCTCGCGGCCCTCGGCCCCACATTGCGTGAACTCTTCATCGAAGAGAACCGCCGCAACCACCCGGGACACGCGCTCGAGTGCGGACAAATCTCCTTCGAAGAGTTCGTCGAAGCGGTCGGGAACTTCGGACCCGACATCCGGACCCTCATGCACCCCGACTCTCCGCACTGCATGTATCGGTTCATCGATCGTTCCGAGCCGATGCACGATTTCGTCGACCAAGTTCGCACCGCGGGCTACCGCACGGGAATCATCTCGAACGTGCTCACCGAATGGCTCAGTATCTGGGAGACATTCACCCATCCGATCGACAGGTTCGAAACCGTGATCTATTCCTGCCTCGACGGCATGCGCAAGCCCGACCTCGAGATCTTCACGACGGCTCTCGACAGGCTCGACTTGTCCGGAGACGAAGTGCTCTATCTTGACGACGGTCCCGGAATGGTCGACGTCGCGCGCAGAGCCGGCATGACCGCGGTTCTCGTCGACGACCATGGCAGGGCGATCGACGAGGCGAGAAAATTGCTCGCGATGTGACAACGCTTTATCGAGCGTCGTCCCAGTTCTTGCCGCGAATCTTCAGCGCGATCGTCTCGTGGTAGCGGTGAATCTTGCACTCGTGGTCGGAGAGGATGTGCTCCTTGTAGCCCGATGACTGCTTGGTGCGCTTCAACTGCTCGTAGATGGCGATGTCCTCGCCAACGACACCCTTCAGCGTCACCCAATGCTCCGACATGCGCTGGAAGTACTCGGCGTACTCGGGGTCGGCCATGTCACCGGGGTAGATGAGCTGCCAGCAGAGGAACCGCGTTCGGTCGACTGCCAGAGGAATCGGGTTGAACACCTGGATGTGTTCGGGGTTGCAGTTGAACACGGTGTTTGGGAACACCACGTAGTGACAGATCGCCCACTTGTGATGGTCGAAGTTCTCGTCCCACTTGTCGAGGTGCTGGGGCCGCGGCACGAAACACATGTAGTTGTCGCCGGCAATGTGGAACGCGGCCTTGCGACAGGCCTTCGTGAACTCGGGCGGTGAATGGTGCAGTTCCGTGACGTGGTAGATCTCGTTGAAGCCGTCGACGATGGCCTTGTACGACACCGGCACGTCCCACTCGACGACTTCGTAGACCGTCATCTCTTCCATGTTGAACGCGCCGAGGTCCGCCATGATTTCGGCACCGATACTCTCTTCGAGCGACGGCGCATCGTCACCGAGAAGGTTGATCCAGACGAAGCCACCCCACTCGGCTGCGGCCACTTTCGGTGCTCGCACATCGCGCAGGTGTTCTTCGGAGAAGTCCTCGCGCTCGGGAACGCCGACCAACTTGCCCGTCGTGTCGTACACCCAACCGTGGTAAGGGCACGTGAAACGACGCGCCTTGCAACCTTTCAGTTCGCCGACGAACGACGGACCGCGGTGCTGACACACGTTGTGGAAAGCCGCGACGCTGCCATCGGGCTGGCGCGTCATGATGATCGTCTCACCGTGGCCCTCGAAGGTGATCCAGTCACCCGGATTCGGAAAGTCCGCGGATCGTCCACCGAGCAACCAATGCTTGTTCAAAACGTGCTCGCGTTCGAGTTCGTACTGCACCGGGTCGGTGTAGGGCTGGCGGCTCATCTTGCTCGGCCCGTAGTCGGGCATGGTGCGGATCTGCGGGCCGACGCGGGCAGGAAGCGTGCCGCGAGTGGGGACGTGAACCATGGAAACCCTCCGACAAGAATTGACTCGTGGAATAGTTTGCCATACAGCCGACGGGGCGAGCGGGCTGGAATGCCCGGGGGCGCCCGCGCGGGTCTAGCCGCGGCCGCGGATCTTCAGCGCCATCGTCTCGTGGTAGCGATGGATCTTGCATTCGCGCTCGGAGAGGATGTGCTCCGTGTAGCCAGACGAGTTCTTGGTGCGCTTCAACTGCTCGTAGATGGCGATGTCCTCACCGACCACCACCTTGAGTCCCGCCCAGAGGCGCTCCATACGCGCGAAGTAGGCCGCGTATTCGGGGTCGGCCATGTCACCCGGGTAGACGATCTGCCAGCAGAGGAACCGCGTGCGGTCGACTCCAACAGGAATCGGGTTGAACACCTGGATGTGTTCGGGGTTGCAGTTGAACACCGTGTTCGGAAACACGACGTAGTGACAAATAGCCCACTTGTGATGGTCGTAGTTCTCGTCCCACTTGTCCATGTTCTCGGGCTTGGGTACGAAACACATGTAGTTGTCACCAACCACGTGGAAGGCAGCCTTACGGCAGGCTTTCGTGAATTCGGGTGCAACGTGGTGCAGTTCCGTGACGTGGTAGATCTCGTTGAAACCGTCGACAACAGCCTTGTACGACACCGGTACGTCCCACTCGACGACCTCATGGAGGACCATGTCCTCCATCTTGTAGGCACCGAGGTCGGCCATGATTTCGGCACCGAGACCCTCTTCCAACGGAACCGCGTCGTCGCCGGCCAGGTTGATCCACACCCAGCCGCCCCACTCGCCCACCGCAACCTTCGGTGCGCGCACGTCGCGCAGGTGCTCTTCGGCAAAGTCCTCGCGCTCGGGAACGCCGACCAACTTGCCCGTCGTGTCGTACACCCAACCGTGGTACGGGCATGTGAAGCGGCGCGCCTTGCAGCCGGTCATCTCTGAAACGAACGAAGGACCTCGGTGCTGACACACGTTCTGGAATGCAGCAAGCGATCCGTCGGGCTGACGTGTGATGACGACGGTCTCTCCATGCCCCTCGAAGCTCATCCAGTCGCCGGGGTTTTTCACGCTCGAAGCATGACCGCCCAGGATCCAGTGCTTTGCCAGCACGTGCTCACGTTCGAGTTCGTACTGCACCGGGTCGGTGTAGGGCTGGCGGCTCATCTTGGTCGGGCCATAGTGCGGCATGTTGTCGACCTGCGGGCCAACGCGTGCCGGTAGCGAGCCGCGAGTGGGGACGAACACCATTTCGGGAATCTCCTTAACCGTGAATGACCGTCAGAAAGAAACGAGACATTGACGCGGGCCTCGTACCTGGCCGCCGGCCCAGGTGACCGACGTCGGGTCGACCAACGTGAATTCAGGGATGCGTTCCATCCACGTCTGCAATGCGACCTTCAGTTCCAGTCGGGCGAGGTTCGACCCGGCGCAACGATGGATGCCGGCACCAAAAGCGACATGTCGGTTGTTCTGGCGGTCGAGAATGACCTCATCGGGGCGGTCGAACTGTCGCGGGTCGCGGTTTGCCGCGGGGAAGGTCATGAGGACACGGTCACCCGCCTTCATCGGACAACCCTGGAACTCGACGTCACGGTCGACGATGCGTGCCATCGTCACCGGCGCATACGCGCGCAGGAACTCTTCCACCGCCGTCGGCCAGAGGTCGGGGTTCTCACGCAACTGCTTGCGGTGCTCGGGATGGCCGGCAAGATGCCACAGCGACGAACCGATGGCCGACCACGTGGTGTCGATGCCGGCCACCAACATGAGGTTGCACACACCGATGACGTAGTCGAGTGGCGCGGGTTGTCCGTCGACTTCCAGGTTCAACAGATCTGTGATCAGGTCGTTCTCGCGAGGATTCGCTTTGCGATCGTTGACCTGGCCAGCGAAGAACTCGATGATTTTCAGACGGTTCTCGCGACGCAGTTCGGGATTGGTCAGACCCACCTCGAGCGCACCGCGCACCCAGTCGGTGAACGTCTCGGACATCTCGACGGGCACACCCAACATGCGGGCGATCACGTTGACGGGGATGCGCTGCGCGTAGTCGGCCGCGGCATCGGCCCGACCGTTTGCGATGAAGCCATCAATCAAGCCGTTGCAGAATTCGCGCATGCTGCCTTCGTACGTGGCGACCGACTGCGGCGAGAACACCGGCAGAATCGCGCGACGGTGCCAGTGATGGTCGGGCGGATCCGACGTGATCGGCGGGGCCTTCACTCCCCCGTATGGGCCCTCGAGTTGGCCGGGCGGCGGCGGGACGACGATGATCTCGCGCGAGGTGAACACGTCGTGTTCTTGGGCGATGGCGACGATGTCCTCGTAGCGGGTGGGCATCCACGACCCGCCCCACTTGTCGGAGTGCACGATCGGACAGCCCGACTCGCGAACCTCGTCGAACGTCGGGAACGGGTTCCAGACGAAGTCATGGTCAAAGATGTCGTAGTCGATGTCCTGCTTCATGATCCCCCAGTCGCAGTTGGTATCGCCTTATTCGATGATCTCGATCGCCCGCTCGGGACAATTCCCCTCGGCGCGACGGGCCTTTGCCTCGAGATCGGCCGGAAGATCCCCTTCGATGAGGACCGTCGCATTGCCGATGTCGTCGCTGCCGAAAACTTCGGGCGCAGCAATGGCACACATCTGGTGGCCCTGACAACGGCCCTCAATCACGCGGACTTTCACGTGCTCGACCCTAGCGCAGCACCGCGCACCTGCTCCCACAACGCACGCCGCGCCTCGGGGGTATCGGCGCGTCGCGTCGAGCCGAGGCGGTGGATCGACCGCCGTTCGCGGTCACACCAGAATCCGCCGGACCCGAGGTCGGCCGCGGGACCCGCCGCGAGATACGAGATGGTGTCGGCACCTTGATCGGCAGTCCGAAGGATCGGCCGTGTCATCGCCCGGAACACGGGGATCGAGGACGCAACGCCGGGCGTATCGGCCCATCCCGGATGCATCGCATGGAACGCAACTCCGCCGGCGGCAGGGTCGGTCGCCCACATCTCGTTCAACGTCACCTGTGCACGTTTTGCGATCGCGTACTGGCGCGTGCCGTCGTACTTCGCGTCAGGAAGTTCCAACGAATGGCCGCGGGCAAAGTCGGGCAGCGGCACCGCGTACATGCCACCCGACGCAACCGTGACGACGCGACCACTCGACGCGGCGAGAAGCGGCAGGAGCATATGCGTGAGCAGGAACGGCCCGTACACGTGAACAGCCACGGTGAGATCGTGGCCTGCGGACGTGCGCTCGCGCGTCTTCAACAGGGCACCCGCGTTGTGCACCACCGCGTCGACACGTGCGCGGGTTGCGCCGATGCTTTTCGCGACCGCCACAACTGCATCGAGGTCACCCACGTCGGCCACCATCACGTCGACCGAACCGTCGCCGGCGACACTGCGCACGTCGTCACCGGCTCGCGCACTGCGCGTTGCGTCGCGCCCGACGAGCACGAGGTCGGCACCCATCGCTCGCATCTGCTTCGCTGCAGCCAAGCCGAGACCCGACGTGTGTCCCGTCACGACGACCGTCTTTCCCGACAGCGACATGTCGGTGAGTGGCGTGAACGAACGGGATCGCACCGCGTAACCGATACGGCTGAAGCCGGGCACCACCAATGCATCCATCGCACCATCGAGAAACGAAGCCATGTAGCCATAGAACACGAATTTGTGCCGCATCGCCATTTTCCGATGGTGGTCGCGGTAGTGTGACTGCCTCGCAGGTCGTCTGCGAGTCCCCATGGGTGCGTACCGGCGTCCGTGGCATAGTCCCCCCCGGTTCGGAGCCCCCAATGTCAATGTCGTCTTCTCTTGTGTCGTCCTTCGACGACCTCGATCTTCACCGTACGCTGAAGAACCACCTCGCAGAACAAGGAATCCTCGTACCGTTTCCCATTCAGGCGGCGGCAATTCCCGACGCACTGGCGGGTCGTGACGTACTCGGCCGCGGCCGCACCGGTTCGGGCAAGACGCTCGCATTCTCGTTGCCGTTGCTCACTCGCCTCGCCGCGTCGAACAAGCCGCGCAAGGCCAACAAGCCGCGCGCGCTGATTCTCGTGCCGACGCGCGAACTCGCCAACCAGGTGAACGAAGTGATCATGCCCCTCGCGCGCAGCCTGCGCATGTTCACGACCACCATCTACGGCGGCGTCGGCTACGGCGGGCAGTTGAATGCGTTGCGCAAGGGCGTCGACATCGTCGTCGCATGCCCCGGCCGTCTCGTCGACCACATGGAATCGCGCAACGTCGACTTCTCCGAAGTCGAGATCACGGTCCTCGACGAGGCCGATCACATGGCCGAGCTGGGCTTTCTCCAGCACGTCGAGCAAATCCTCGCCGCTACGCCGCGCGGCTCGCAGCGTCTTCTCTTCTCGGCAACCCTCGATCGCGGCATCGACCGACTCGTCGATCGTTTCCTGGTCGATGCGGTGACCCACGAAGTCGATCCGGCCGATTCCCCTGTCGATGCGATGACGCACCACGTTCTCCACATCGACAACTCCGACCGCGTCGGGATCCTCAAGGATCTGTGCGCGGCACCCGGCAAGACGCTCGTCTTCACCCGCACAAAGCACGGCGCAGCCAGATTGACCGAGCAGTTGATGAAGGCCGGCGTGCCTTCGGTCGAACTGCACGGCAACCTCTCGCAATCGGTCCGCGCCCGCAACCTCGCGGCCTTCGCCGCGGGTCGCGCCGACACCCTGGTCGCCACTGACATTGCCGCCCGCGGCATCCACGTCGACGACGTGAGCCTCGTCATCCATGCCGACCCCCCCGAAGAGCACAAGGCGTACCTGCACCGCTCGGGCCGCACCGCGCGCGCCGGGGCCTCGGGCACCGTCGTCACATTGATGACAGACAAGCAGCGCCGTTCGGTACGTGCGCTCACCAAGCAGGCCGGCATCTTCCCCACCACGACGAAGGTCGCACCGAACCATCCGTTCCTTGCCGAGCTCGCACCCGGTGATCGTGTATTCGTCGAAACTGGAAAGATCGACATGCACCCCGCGCCCGAGCGCAACAGGGCGGAGCGCCCGAACGGGCCCCGCAACGGCCGTCGCAACGGACCCAACAAGGGACCCCGTTCATACAAGGGCTCTTCACCCCGTCGCAACGACGCAGGCGGCGAGCAGCGTCGCAGTGACGGTCCCGGTCAGTCGGCCGGACCACGCAACGGCTCAGCGAGCAAACAGCGCAACAAGTACCGGGGCGATCGCAAGCCCCGGTAACAAACTGCCGACCCGGATCGGCTTCACGTCCATGAAGCGCAGGCCGATTCCGAGAACCATGATGCCGCCGGTCGCGCTCATCTCGTGGACCATTCGGTCGTCGAGAATCGCATCGAGGCCCGAAGCGCTCAGCGTCATCACGGCTTGATACGCGGCCACCACGAACGCACTCAGCGCGACACCCCATCCCATGGTGGCGGCGAAGATAATCGATACCAATCCGTCGAGTGCCGACTTGACGATGAGGATCTGCGCACCGCGACCGAGACCATCGTCGATAGACCCAAGAATCGACATCGGTCCGATCGAGAAGAGCAACGTCGCGGTGACGAATCCTTCGACGAAGCGCGGATGGAACGTCGCCTCCCGTGATCGACTCGCGAGCGCAGACTCGGCTCGCGCCTTGACCCAGTGACCAAGGACGGAGAACCCGTGCTCGATTCGGATCGCCTCGCCGATGATGCCACCCAGGACGACGCTGACGAGCGGAAACACGATGTTGTCCGACTGTGCCGCGGTGGAAATACCGAGCACGATTGTCACCATGCCGACTGCTTGTTCGATCGTCGTGCGCATCTGGTCGGCGATGTAACGGCCAACCGCGAGGCCAACCACGGTTCCACCGACAATCGTGAGAAAGTTCGTGATCGTGCCGATGCCACGCATCGGGTCAGTCTGCCAGCAGGCGCTTCACCAAACGTGCCAACGGCACACGGAAGTCGTCGAGCATCACGAAACCCCCGGCACGCAAAGCGGAGTTGTCGAGCACCGAATTCGCGGGCCGTTTCGCCGGTCGCGGCGGTTGGAGATCGGCCGTCGAAATGGCAGCGACACGCGTTGGGTCGTCACCGGCTGCCTCGAGAACCGCACGCGCAAACCCGCACCAGCTGACCGCACCCTGGTTGGTGAGGTGAAAGACACCTGAGGCACCCGCCTCGACGAGCGCGAGCATTCCAACTGCGGCGTCGTCGGCGAACGTCGGATGGCCAACCTGGTCGTCGACGAACGCAAGAGTCGGTTGCGCTGCGGCGATGCGCAGGATGGTCTTCACCATGTTGTTGCCGTGGTAGCCGCACACCCACGAGATGCGAACGATGAGATCGTTCGGACGCATCGCACGCTCTCCCGACAGTTTCGACGCGCCGTAGGCAGACTGCGGGTTCGTTGCGTCGGCTTCGACGTAGGGGCCGGTCTTCGTTCCGTCGAACACGTAGTCGGTACTCACGTACAACACGCGTGCACCGACACGCTGGGCCGCCGCGACGATGTTGCGGGCTCCCCCGCCGTTCACCGCCTCGGCGCGGTCGGGATCCGACTCGCACGCATCGACCGCGGTCCAGGCCGCGCCATGGAGAATCCAGTCGGGGTGCTCGGTCTCGACGAGAGCGGCGACCGCTGCCGCATCACAGATGTCGAGCGACTGGTGTGTGGTGGCCGCGATTTCGTGACCCGCACGCGCGAAGACCTCGACGAGCTCGGTTCCCAATTGCCCGGATGCTCCGGTGACGAGAACCTTCACTTCTTGCCCTTGAGCGGCTCCCACCACCAGCGGTTGTCGCGGTACCACTGGACGGTCTCGGCCAAAGCCTCATCGAGCGTGCGCTTCTTCTTCCAGCCGAGTGCGGTGATTTTGTCGATGTTGACCGAGTAGCGACGGTCATGGCCCTTGCGGTCTTCCACGTACTGCACCATCTCTTCGCCGACGCCGAAGATGCCGAGCAGTTTGTCGACGAGCACGCGGTTCGGGGTCTCGTTGCCGGCACCGATGTTGTAGATCTCGCCGACCGTGCCCTTCGTCAACACGAGATGCACGCCCGAACAGTGATCGTCAACGAACAGCCAGTCGCGTTCGTTCAGACCGTCGCCGTAGAGCGGAATCTTCTTGCCATCGATCAGGTTCGTGGTGAAGAGTGGAATTGCCTTTTCGGGGTACTGGTACGGACCGAAGTTGTTGGTACAGCGAGTCACCAACACAGGTGTGCCGTGCGTGTGGTGGTAGGCGAGGGCGATGAGGTCTGACCCGGCCTTTGACGCCGAGTACGGCGAACGCGGCTCGAGCGGATCGGTTTCGAGCGACGAACCCACTTCGACTGATCCGTAGACCTCGTCGGTGCCGATGTGCAGAACACGACCCATGTCGAGCTTGCGGGCCGTGTCGATGACCACGTTGGTGCCGAAGCAATTGGTCAAGATGAAGTCCTCCGAGCCGTCGATCGAACGGTCTACGTGGCTCTCAGCGGCGAAGTGAACGACCGCGTCATGTCCCTTCATCGATTCGGCCACCGCCACGGGATCACAGATGTTGCCCTTCACGAAACGGAACCGCGGATTGTCGTCGACGTCTTTCAGGGTCGAGAGGTTTCCCGCGTAGGTCAGCGAATCGAACACCGTCACTTCGTCGTCGGTGTTGTCGAGGACGTAGCGGACGTAGTTGGAACCGATGAATCCGGCCGCACCGGTGACGAACTGCTTCATGAGGGGACTCCGTGTTGTTGCGCGAATCAGGGACGAAGGTTGAAGTGCGGCTGCCACTGGGGCTGGATGTCGCGACGCATCGGGTTGTTCTGGTCGCGGTTCGACAAGAGCGGTTCGGCGACCCCCCAGTCGGCGCCCACCTGCGGGTCGTTCCATGCCACACCGAGTTCATCGGAGGGGTTGTAGTAGCCGTCGACGAGGTAGGTGATGGTCATCTTTGTGAGGGCGGCAAAACCGTGCGCCACGCCCGGCGGAATGAAAACGCCACGGTGGTCGTGCGAGCCGTCGTCGCGCGCGCCGAGATCGATCACCTGCGTCGCGCCGTCGGTGGGCGATCCCTGACGCAAATCGTGCAGCACCACGCGGCACTTGCCGAACGGCACGTACCAGTAGTCGGCCTGGTGCAGGTGGTAGTGGAGACCGACGAGACATCCAGCCTGACGATCGCCGCGGTTGGCCTGGATCATCTCGCGACCTTGGGGGAACCACTCACGACGGTAGGTCTCGATGAAGAAGCCGCGTTCGTCGCCGTGCATCGCCGGTTCGACGATGTGCACGCCCTTGATGACGTCGGACGGTGTGATGACTGCCATTGCTTCCTCTTGTTGGTGTCTCGTTGTGGGGTGGGTTATTCGACTTCCACGGTGCTGTCGTCGCCCAGCATGAGACGAAGCGCCGACGGGCGCTGCGCCGAGCGCTTCACCGTGACGTTGCGACCGACCAGCGAATCGGACATGCGATTGATGTCGCTGATCGAACTGCCGTCGAGAAGAACCGAATGCTCGATTTCCGAATTCGCCACGGTGCAGTTGTTCCCAACCGAGGTGTAGGGACCAATGTAGCTGTTGCGTACGACGCTGCCGGATCCGACGACGACGGGACCACGGATGCGCGAATTTTCGATTTTCGCACCGGACTCAATTACGACACGGCCCTCGATTTGCGACGACGAATCGACGCTGCCATCGCTGTGTGGCTCGAGAACCTCGAGAACGAGCCGATTGCACTCGAGCAGCGGGTCTTTCTTGCCGGTGTCGATCCACCAGCCGCGCAGGACCTCGTGGCGCACGCGGTGTTTGTTGTCGACCAACCACTGGATGGCGTCGGTGATTTCGAGCTCGCCGCGCGCCGATGGCTTGATCGACCTCACCGCGGTGCTGACGTTCTTGTCGAACAAGTACACACCGACGAGCGCGAGATTCGACGGCGGGTCTTTCGGCTTTTCGACGAGACGCACGACCTCGCCGTTCGCGTCGACTTCGGCGACGCCGAACGAGCGGGGGTCGTCGACCTCGCAGAGGAGAATCTGGGCGGTTGGGGCACCCGCGCCGCCCGCTGCGCGCGCCGACTCGAACCGCGTGACGAAGTCGGTGAGACCCTGCTGGAGCATGTTGTCGCCCAGATACATGACAAAGTCGTCGTCGCCCAGGAAATCGCTGGCGATGAGCACACAATGGGCGAGGCCGAGCGGAGCATCCTGCGGGATGTAGGTCACTTTCACTCCGAAGCGCGAACCATCGCCCACCGCGGCACGGATCTCGTCGCCTGTGTCGCCGATGATGATGCCGATTTCGCGGATTCCGGCCTCGGCCATCGCCTCGATGCCGTAGAAGAGAATCGGCTTGTTGGCGATGGGGACCAGCTGCTTGGCGCTGGTGTGGGTGATGGGGCGCAGGCGCGTGCCCGCGCCACCCGAGAGAATGAGGCCCTTCATCGCACGACAGCCTAGGCGACCTACCATCGGAACATGCCCCAGCCGCAAGTCCTTCCCCGCTTCCTGCACCCCTTCGCCAAGCCCACACGCGAACGGTTCATCACGGTTGCGCGGGGCGAGGGTGCGCGCATCTATGACGTCGACGGGAACGAGTACATCGACGGGATGGCAAGCCTCTGGTATTGCGCCGTCGGCCACGGTCGCCGCGACATGGCCGAAGCAATCGCGCGGCAGGTCGGCACCATCGAGGCGTACTCGGCATTCGACCCCTTCACCACGCGCGTCGCCGACGAACTCTGTGAACGCATCGCCGACCTGTCACCCATCCGTGATGCGCGCGTCTTTCTCTGCAACAGCGGGTCGGAAGCCGTCGACTCGGCGATGAAGTTGGCGCGTCTCGCTCACGTGCAGGCGGGGCGCCCGGAACGCACGCTCATCATCTCGCGCGGTCGCGGCTACCACGGCACCAACTACGGCGGCACCAGTGCGCAGGGCATCCCCCCGAACCGTGCGGGTTACGGTCCGCTCGTCGGCGACGTGTTGCACGTCGAACCCGACGACATCGAGGGCCTCGCGAAGGTGATGTCGGAAAATTCCGAACGCTTGGCCGCCGTGATCAGTGAACCGGTACAGGGCGCGGGTGGTGTCTACCCACCGACCGACGACTACCTTCAGCACCTGCGCCGTCTGTGTGACCAGCACGGCGCCTACCTCATCTTCGACGAGGTCATCACGGGTTTCGGCCGGCTCGGCACCTGGTTCGGTGCGCAGCACTTCGGGGTGACACCCGACCTCCTCACGTTCGCCAAGGCAGTCACGTCGGGATATCAACCGCTCGGCGGTGTCATCCTCGCGCGAACGGTGTGTGATCCACTCGAGTCGGACTCTGGTTTTCTCCTTCGACACGGCTACACGTACTCGGGTCATGCAACCGCGTGTGCAGCAGCGATGGCGAACCTCGACATCATCGAGCGCGAGGGCCTCCTCGAGCGGGCCGTTCACATCGGTCGACGGCTCGAGTCGGGTCTCGGCGCTCTCGCCGCCGACGGAATGATCGACCATGCACGTGGTCGCGTCGCGGTCTGGGCAGCGGCCCACAAACCGGGAGTCGACCCATTTGTCGTGCGTGACCGCATGCTGGGTTCGGGGGCAATCACACGTGCCCTCAACACCGACACGAACTCGTTCTGCCCTCCGTTGGTCATCACCGACGACGAACTCGACCGCCTGATCGACGTCTTTGCCACGACCACCGCCGCAGTTGCAGCCGAGGCTGGGCAGGCGAGGAAATGAGCACTTCGCGAATCCTCGTCACGGGCGGCGCGAGTGGTATCGGGGCCGGGATCGCCCGGCACTGGGCGAACCTCGGCCACGACGTCACCATCACCGACGTGAACGACCACGCCGGTCAGGTGCTCGCCGGCGAACTCGGCTGCAACTTCGCCCATCTCGACGTGCGCGACGAGGCCGAATGGAAAACCTTCGTTGCCAAAAACGCCGCGTTCGATGTCGTCTTCTTGAACGCCGGCGTCGCAACGGGGGACCTCATCTTCGGCAATCCTGACTCGTCACCTTTCACGTCGTTCGACTTCGCCGCGTACCGCCGCACACTCGGTGTGAACGTCGACGGCGTCGTCTTCGGGGTTGCGCATCTCGCACCCGCGATGGTCACGCGTGGATCGGGCGACATCGTCGTCACTGCCTCGATGGCAAGCATCTACCCCATCCCGCCCGACCCCATCTATGGGCTCAGCAAACACGCCGTCAGTGGCTTCGTGAAATCACTTGCACCTGCACTCTTCGAACGCGGTGTGTGCCTGTCGGCCATCTGCCCCTTCTTCGTCGATACGCCGCTCGTGCCGAAGGAACAACAGGCCCAGATCCGCGAAACGGGATTCGACGTTCTCACCGTCGACCACGTCGTCGAGGCGGCACAGATGGCGATCGCCGAGCGAGTCCCGGCCGCGCACTGGGTGGTGTTTCCCGGCCAACCCATCAGCCGCCTTCCCGAGCCGACGCTCGGCTAGCGCAATCGGGCGATGAGGCTGCTGGTATCCCAGCGGCGACCACCCATCGCTTCGACCTCGGCATAGAAGCCGTCAACCAGTTCGGTGACCGGCAATTTCGCGCCGTTGCGTCGTGCTTCGTCAAGGCAGAAGCCGAGGTCCTTGCGCATCCACTCGACCGCGAATCCAAAATCGAATTCGTTCCTGGACATCGTCGATGAACGGTTCACCATCTGCCACGAACCGGCAGCGCCCTGCGAGATCACGCCGATCAGTTGCTCGACGTCGAGCCCTGCGCGCTGCGCGAAGTTGACGCCTTCAGACAGGCCCTGGACGATGCCCGCAATGCAGATCTGGTTCACCATCTTCGCAAGCTGCCCACTACCCGCACCGCCGAGCCGTTCGCAGGCTCGCGCGTACGCCATCACGGCCTCGCGGGCGCGCCCGTACACGGCTTCGTCGTCGGCGCCACACATCACTGTGAGAACCCCGTTCTCGGCGCCCGCCTGACCGCCCGACACGGGCGCATCGACGAAACCCACACCAGCAGCATTCGCTGCAGCCGCGATCTCGCGCGCAAGCGTCGCCGACGTGGTGGTGTGGTCGACGAGGACGCTTCCCTTTGCGAGACCGGCGAGCACGCCGTCGGGTCCGTTGACGACACTTCTCACGTCGTCATCGTTACCGACGCACACCATCACAATGTCGCTGGCCGCCGCCACCTCGCGAGGAGTCGACAATGCGCGGCCGCCGTGTTGAGCTGCCCACTTCGCGGCCCTCTCGGCCGATCGGTTGTAGACGGACACCTCGTGACCGGCCTTCACCAAGTGCCCTGCCATCGGGTAGCCCATCACACCGAGACCTACGAATCCCACACGCGTCATGTCGACAGTCTGACAGACCACCCACGGAACACATCTAGAGTGACGACGTGGCCTGTGGAATCGTCGTGAGATTCGCATGATCTTCGGCCCGGCGGTCCAGATCGCCTACGTCGTCGACGACCCCGAGGCTGCGGCGCACGCGTGGGCACGCGACTTCGGGGCGGGACCCTTCTTCTTGAACCGCCACATAGCGGTCAGCGACGTAGAGCACCGCGGTCGTCCCTCGGTCTTCGATCACACGTCCGCGTACGGCTGGTGGGGATCGATCATGGTCGAACTGTTCTGCCAGCACAACGACGACATGACCGCGGTGCGTGAAAGGTTTGCAGCCGGTGAAGGCGGACTGCATCACATGGCGTGCATCGTGCCCGATCTCGACCGCGCCCTCGACACAGCTGCGTCAATGGGTCTCGCACTCGCACAGAGCGCGAAGGCGGGTGCCACGACATTCGTGTTCATCGATGACGTCGCCCGCCACGGTCACTACTGGGAGCTCTACGAGTCGAGTCCCGGACTACTGGGCTTCTACGCGATGGTGCGCGCAGCCCACGATGACTGGGACGGCAGCGACCCGGTGCGTGACATCACTCGCCGATGAGGGTCAGCCCTCGGGGGTGACGTACGCAGCCGTGATGCCGCCGTCGATGATGAGCGACTGGCCCGTCATCCACGAGGAGTCATCCGAAGCGAGAAACAGCGCCCCTTTGGCGATTTCCTCGGGCGCGCCGAATCGACCCATCGGGATGTGCACGAGGCGCCGTTCACGTTTCGCGTCGTCGGCGAGAAACTTGGCGAGCAGGGGCGTCATGACGGGCCCCGGGCACAATGCATTCGCACGTATGCCCTGGCGGGCGTAGATGACCGCAATCTCACGGGTCATCGCGAGTACCGCACCCTTCGACGCGGTGTACGCCACCTGCGGCGTTGCGGCTCCCATGTGGGCCACGAACGAAGCGACATTGATGATCGACCCACTGCCCTGCGCCTGCATCACGGGGATGGCCGCACGACACCCGAGAAGCACCCCCTTCACGTTGATGTCCATCGTTCGTTCGTAGGTGACGAGCGGTGTGGCGACCGGATCATCGTCGTCGGCCAACATGACGCCTGCGTTGTTGTACATCACGTCAAGCGATCCGTGGGTGTCGACGGCATGGCGAACCGCCGCGGTCACGCTTGCTTCATCGGTGACGTCGCAATGCACGAACGAGGCAATGCCGCCCCCGGAGCGTATGCCCTCAACGGCAGCGGACCCGTCGACAACATCGGCCACGACGACACTTGCCCCCTCACGCGCGAAGATTTCAGCCGCCACACGACCGAGACCCGACGCCGCGCCGGTGATGAGTGTGACCTTGCCGGTGAGACGTTCCATTGATGTTTCGCTTTCAACTCTTACTAGATGAGTTCGAAGTACCGACGTCGTTCCCAGTCGGTGACGGTGTTGTTGAATGCCTGCCACTCGGCCTCAGCCATGACGAGAACGTGGTGGTGCACTTCGTCGCCGAACACTTCGCGCGCGGCAGAACTGGCTCTCCACAGGTCGATTGCCTCGACGATGCTCGACGGAATGCGCGGCAGTTCGGCCTCGTAGCCATTGCCGACGAACGCATCACCGAGCGGGAGTTCATGGCGAATGCCGTAGAGACCGCCGCCCAACACGCCCGCAAAAGCCAGGTAGCTGTTCGCGTCGGCGCCGGGCACACGGTTCTCGATACGTAGCGACGAACCGTGCCCCACCTGCCGAAAGCCGAGCGTTCGGTTGTCGACGCCCCACGCCACCCCAGTCGGCGCCCATGATCCGGGCTGGAATCGCTTGTACGAATTCACCGTTGGTGCCCACAACAACGAAAACTCACGTGCTGTGGCCAAGAGACCGGCGAGGTAGTGGCGGAAAAGTTGACTCGGGCCCTGCCCCGATTCGTCGTGGAACATCGCGCGCGAACCATCGGACGACCACAGGCTGCTGTGCACATGACACGACGAACCGGTTTCGGCAAAGTCGTATTTGGCCATGAATGTCGCTGACTTGCCGTGCTGCGCGGCGATTTCCTTCGCCGCGGTCTTGTACAGAACGTTGCGGTCGGCCATAGCGAGGGCGTCGGTGTAGTCGAGGTTGATCTCGTGCTGGCCGCGACCGGCTTCGCCCTTGGTGAACTCGACCGGAACACCGGCCGTCTCGAGACCTCGGCGGATTGCACCGATCACCGGTTCATCACGTGTCGTCTGCACCACGTGATAGTCCTGCACCCAGTCACCTGACGGCGCGAGGTCGCGGTAGCCCGATGCATGTGCCGCCGAGTACGTGGTGTCGAAAAGGAAAAACTCGATTTCACTGCCGATCATCGATCGGTAACCCATCCGCGCAGCGGCGTCGACCTGGGCACGAAGAATCGACCTCGGTGCCTCGTCGATCAACTTCCCACTCTCGACGTCGAAGACATCGCAAATGACGAGTGCAGTCTTGTCGACCCACGGCACACGCCATGCCGCGTTCCAGTCGGCACGTGCCAGCATGTCGCCGTACCCCTGGTCGTAACTGGCGAAGCGATAGCCCGGAACGGGGTTGTTCGCTATGTCGCATGCAATGAGGTAGTCGCAGTTCTCCGTGCCATGCTCGGCCACGTGCTCGAGAAAGAATCGACCGGTGGCTCGCTTGCCGACCAACCTGCCGAACAGGTCGGGAAACGCCATGACGACGGTGTCGATGTCACCCGATTCGATGAGAGCAGTCAATGCCTCCCTGTCGAGTGCTGTTCCTGACACTTTCATCCCCTCGCAGTCGTGATCCGTAGGACGGAATCGTACGAGAGTTGGCTCGGGCCGTGTTGCCGGATTACTTGCCGGCCGACTTTGCCGGTGCCTTCGACTTCGCTGCCGGCTTGCTGCCAGCTGTGGCGGCGGCCTTCTTCGCCGGGGCCTTTGCCACCGGGGCATCGTCGACGTCGTCAGATTTGTCAGCGGCGGGCGTTGCCGCAGGAGCGGCGGCCTTCTTGGCCTTCGCCGGCTTCAACACCCCTTTGGCAAGGGCTTCGTCGAGGAACGCCTCGGCCTCTTCGGTGGAGACCTTGAGGGCCGGAGCGATTTCAGAGATCAGGTTGATGCGCGCGCGGTCGTACATGGTGCGCTCGGCCGCCGACAACGAGGCGTCGCGGTTGCGCGCGGCGAGGTTACGCACGACTTCGGCGACTTGGTAGACGTCGCCGCTCTTCAACTTTTCCTGGTGGTTCTTGAAACGGCGCGACCAGTTCGACGGCACGCGCGGGTCGGCCTTCGAAAGCACCGAGACCAAGTCTTCGAGCTCGTCGGGCGACACGGGAGGACGCACACCGACGTCGGCCGCCTTCGAGGTGGGCACCGACAGGGTCATCTCGTTGATGACGGTTTTCAAGATGAGGTATTCCTGGGTCGCCCCAAAGGCCTTCATTTTCTTGATTCCATGAACGATGCAGGCACCGTGCTGGGGGTAGATGACGGTGTCGCCCTTCTTGAAATTCACATCTTTCAGGCTAGACGCAGGGAGTCGTATTTACTCAGGTGAAACGCTGTGCCAACGACATCGTGTGACTTGCGCCCCCGGCAGGATTTGAACCTGCGCGCTACGGATTAGAAGGCCGTTGCTCTATCCGGGCTGAGCTACGGGGGCCTCCTCTCATCGTACCGAGAGACTGCTAGAACTTCGGGGTGCCCCTGCAGCCGCGCGCCAAGTCGAAGGCCACGCAAGAAAACGACGCTCGGATCCTCGATGCAGGCATTGCCGAGGCTCATTCAGTCGGCCTCGACCGCATCGCGTTGCGCGCCGTCGTCAGGCGCTGCAACCTGACCAGCGGCGCGATTTACGGCCGCTACGAGGACGCCGACGATTTCATCGCCTCCGTCTGGTCGGAACGTCTGAGTTCTGCCCTCTTCGATTTTCTGTCGAATGCGATGGGTGCGATGCTCGCCGTCGAAGGTGCCCCGTCGATCGAGGCAATCGCGCGCACAGTCGCGAACCCGCCCCGCAACCTCGCGGTCGGCCTCGAGGCTCTCGTCGTCGGTCGCCGCAACGACGTCCTCGGCGACGAAGTGGTCGATGATTTCGCCACTTGGTGCGAGAAATGGGGTCTCGACGACAAAGCCGACCCGGCGACCCGCGCTCTCCACGTCGTCGCATTATCGACCGTTCTTGGTGCTGCCGTCTACGGGTTCGCCGAACCGAAATTGGACGACTGGAACCTCGTCCTCGCAATCATGTCGGCGGCGATTCGTCAAACCCCGACAACCTCGACCAAGCCTCCCGCCATTGGCAACGAGCTACCCAACATCGAGGTGTCCCCCGGCACCGGCGAACCACTGCGTGACGCACTCATCACGGCGACTGCGAACGTCATCGGACGTGCGGGTTACGAACGAGCCACCGTGTCACGGATCGGACGGCGTGCGAAGTTGACGGGGGGCGCCGTCTACACGCGTTACGAGTCGAAGGACGATCTCATCGTCGACACCCTCGACACGCTGCTGAGCGGAGCGGTGGCGGGCACGAGCGAACTCACCGAGCACGGCGTGACACAGGGCGACCTCGGCGAATCGGTCGGCAAGATCTACACGCTCGGCGTCGCCCCTTCACGTCGCGCCTGGCGTCAGTTCCGTCTCGAGACCTACGTTGCGGCACGCACGCGCAAGGAACCGCGGGCCGCGTTGCGACACGTGCACGCCGCGGGCCTTGTTCGCTACCACGACATGCTTGCCGGCCGTTCGAGGATGAACGACGACATGATCCGACTCGTCGCGCGCGGAGGTCAGTCGATCCCCCTCGGGTTGTCAATCGTCGAGTCGTTCGAGGCCGACCTCGATGAACTGAACTTTCACCCGTTCTCGGCGACGTTGATCAATTTGCTACGAGCCGCAAGCGCAGGAAATTGAGCGCCGAGATCACGCTCATCTGACGCATCTGGTCACGCGCGGCCGGAAGCCTGAATGTGGCGACGTGTTCCGAGCCATCCGCGAGCACCAGACCGACGCACAGCGTTCCCACCGCAACGCCGTCCTGCTCGTCGGGGCCGGCGACACCCGTCAATGACAGCCCCACCGAGGCATCGAGTCGCTGACGCACTCCGCGAGCCATTTCAATCGCCGCATGTTCGTTCACGACGGGCCCCGGCGTCACCCCGAGCAGATCGAACTTGACTTCAGAGGCATAACTGACGACCCCACCTCGGAGCACCCGACTCGAGCCCGCTATTCCGGTGAGCCGGCCAGTGACGAGACCACCCGTCACGGATTCGGCGACAGCGAGGGTCTCGCCACGCGATGCGAGTCGACCGAGCACGACCGACTCCATCGTGTCATCGTTGACTCCGAAGACGAACTCGTCCACCACACCACGCACGCGGGCCTCCCAGTGGTCGAGGATCGCGTCGGCCACAGTGACTGTTTGTGCGCCGGCCGTGAGGCGCACCTTGATGCCCTCCCAGCCACTCGCGAGGAACGCGAGGGTCGGTTTGCCCTCACCGGGAGCATCGAGCTCGGCGATGACGGCGTCGAGGCGTTCGTTGAGGCCGCTTTCGCTTTCGCCCCACGTCCGTAGCACGCGACTTCGAATCACCGAAGTCCGTCCGCTGCGCCGAACAAGGTCGGGAAGAATTGCTCGCATCATCATGTCATGCATTTCATGCGGGACGCCCGGAACCGCGTACACCACCTTGTCGCCGACCGGACAAACGAGACCCGGAGCCGTGCCCCGCGTCTGGGGAATCACACTGGCACCGCGCGGGACGAGAGCCTGACGCAGGTTGTTCTCCGCCATCCGACGGCCCCGCGATGCAAACAACTGGATGATCACCTCGGCGACGTCGTCGTCATGCAGCAGGTCGACTCCCATCACCGCCGCGATGGCATCACGCGTGAGGTCGTCGTGAGTCGGGCCGAGCCCCCCGCACATGATCACCGCGTCGGCCTCATCGAGACGACGGCGCAGTTGATCGGTGATTCTGCCTACGTTGTCGCCCACCTTCACCTGCACGTGGCTCGAAATGCCGTGTGCGGCAAGTTGCTCACCGATCCAACTGGAATTGGTGTCGACGATCTGGCCCAAAAGGAGTTCGGTCCCGACGGCGATCACGTCACAACGCACGATCAGGCTCCGGTTGCCTGGTGAAACTGCCGACGACGTACCGCACGGACGGCGTACTGGGCACCGCTCACCAGCGCCAGCACCACCGAGAACCACAGCAGGATCTTCCACGTCCAGTCGGCATCGGTGACAGTGAGTGGAGCGAGAGCGAAACCAACCGCGATCTGTTGGCTGAACGTCTTCACCTTCGCCAGACGACTCGCGGGAACCGAAATGCCCTTTGACCCGACAAGAACACGGTAAACGCTGATCGCTACCTCACGCGCTGCGATGATGACAACGGGCAGGAGCGGAAAAAGTCCGCGGCTGACGAGAGTGAACATCGCACCGAGGACCAGCACCTTGTCGGCAAGCGGGTCGAGAAAAGCCCCCGACTTGGTCGTGCCATGGCGACGTGCGAGGTATCCGTCGAAGCCGTCGCTGACGCACAGGAAGAACCACATGACGAAGGCGACCCACGATCCGTACGAATCGTTGGGGATCATCGCAAAGAGAATCGGCGAGATGAGGATGCGACCGACCGTGACCATGTTGGCCCATGTGGCGATGGCGTTCGGATCTACGGGCACCTCAGACCGAGTCTTTCCCGACGACTGGTTCGGCAACAAGGTCGGGGCCGAGCGCATCGACGATCTCGACGTCGTGGAATTCGCCGACTGCAAGGTACTCGGGAACATTGACGACGCCGTCGATCTCGGGAGCCTCGCGGTGGCTGCGCGCCACGCCCGGCCCATCGACAAGCACCCGCTGTACCGAACCGATGCAGTCGTCACGACGCCGCGAAGTGATGTCGTCCTGCAGTTCACGCAGTTCGGCGAGACGGAGTTCCATCACGTCCTCGTCGACACGGTCGGGCAAACCCACGGCATGGGTTCCCTCTTCGGGGCTGTAGGCAAAGAAACCACACCAGTCGAGCTGCGCGGCCTCGACGAACGCCAGAAGTTCGTCGTGGTCGGCTTCGGTCTCGCCCGGATAACCAACGATGAAGTTCGACCGGAAGACGGCGTCGGCTTGGCGTGAGCGGATGTCATCGATACGTGCGAGGAACCGTTGGCCGTCACCCCATCGACGCATCCGACGCAGGTGAGCCTTCGACACGTGCTGCAACGACAAGTCGAAGTACGCAACGCCGGTGTCGAGAATTGCTTCGATGAGTTCGTCGCTCAGGTCGCTGGGATACAGGTACAGCAGCCGCACCCGGTCGGTTCGCTCGGCCACCTTTCGCACGAGGGGCACGATCGATCCCGCACCGAGTTCGCCCGGGCGATCCTTTCCGTAACTCGCAAGGTCTTGCGCGACCAGGACGATCTCACGCGCACCCAATTGGTCGACCTCACCGAGAATCGCCTCGATGTCACGGCTGCGCTGCGGTCCGCGGAACGATGGAATCGCACAGAAACCGCACGTGCGGTCGCATCCTTCGGCGATCTTCACGTAGGCCCAAGGTGCGGTCGCCTTCGGTCGCGGCAGGTTCAACAAGTCGAAAGCCGGCGCCGGCGTCACCGACAAACCGACGGGCTTGCGGCCGAGTGCCACGGGAACACCGAAACCGGCCACCTGGTCGACTTCGGGCAGTTCCGCAGCCAGTTCTTCGCCATATCGTTCGGCCATGCAACCGGTCACCACCAGGCGTGCGCCGTCTTTCTTCCGATCCGCGAGGGCGAGGATCGTGTCGATGCTCTCGCGTCGCGCCTCTTCGATGAATGCACAGGTGTTGACGACGACAACGTCGGCGCGTGCTGGGTCGTCGGTGCGCTCGAGTCCGTCACCGTGGAGCAGCCCGATGATCTTCTCGGAGTCGACCTCGTTCTTCGGACAACCGAGGGTTTCGACGTAGAAGCGCTGCGACTGCGCCGGAACTGACACGTATTGAGTCTACCGAGAGCCCCGTCGGGCCCTTCGTCAGTTGCTCTGTTGCAGGAAGGCGTACTCCTCGGGCGTCATCAACACCTGACGAGCCTTTGATCCTTCGCCCGGGCCGACGATGCCTCGCTCTTCGAGCAGGTCCATCAATCGTCCCGCACGAGCGAAACCGACCTTCAACTTGCGTTGCAACATCGAGGTACTGCCGAGACCCGACGTGACCACGAGTTCGATCGCCTGCTTCAAGAGATCGTCGTCGTCTTCGTCCCCGGTGGTCCCGCCGACGAGTCCGCTTCCTGAACTCGAGGCACCGCCATCGCCGTCAATACCGCTGACGTACACCACCTCGGGAGCCTGGCGGCGCCAATGCGCAACCACGCCCCGCACTTCTTCTTCGGTCACCCACGAGCCCTGTACGCGTTGCGCCACGTTCGTGTTGCCGGGCAGCAGCAGCATGTCGCCCTTGCCGACCAGCTTCTCGGCGCCGGGACGGTCGAGAATGACCCGGCTGTCGGTGAGACTCGAAACAGCAAAGGCCATACGCGCGGGAATGTTGGCCTTGATGACGCCGGTGATGACGTTCACGCTGGGACGCTGCGTCGCGATGATGAGGTGGATCCCGACGGCGCGCGCCTTCTGGGCGATTCGCGTGATCGAATCTTCCACGTCGCGGGCGGCAACCATCATGAGGTCGTTCAACTCGTCGACCACGACAACGATGTAGGGCAGGCGCTCGTATTCGCGCTCGGTGCCGGGTTCGGGCACCAGGTCGCCGCGGTCGTAGGCGGCGTTGTAACCCGTGATGTCACGGAACCCCACCTCGACGAGAAGGTCGTAACGTCTCTCCATCTCTTTCACGGCCCAGCCGAGGGCGTTCGCCGCCTTCTTGGGATTCGTCACCGGCTGGGTGAGCAGGTGCGGCAGGCGCCCGTACTGACCCATTTCGACCTGCTTCGGGTCGATGAGGATGAGGCGCACCTGGTCGGGCGTCGTACGCATGAGGATCGAAGTGATGATGCAGTTGAGCCCGCTCGACTTGCCCGCGCCGGTGGCACCCGCGATGAGAAGGTGCGGCGTCGTCGCGAGGTTCATGAACACGGCACGACCGGCGATGTCCTTCCCGACGGCGACATCGAGTGGGTGCGTCGCAGCCTTCGCCTCGGGCGACGACATCAGGTCACCGAGCGAGACCAGTTGGCGCGATGTGTTGGGAACTTCGACACCGATCGCCGATCGACCGGGAATCGGGGCGAGGATGCGCACATCGGTCGCCGCCATCGCATACGCGATGTCACGGTCGAGGCTGGTGACGCGCGCAACCTTGACACCGGAACCGAGTTCGAGTTCGTAGCGCGTCACGGTTGGCCCGACGGTCATGCCGACGAGACGCGTGTCGACACCATGCGACGCGAGCGAGGACTCGAGCAGATGGCCTCGTTCTTCGACCGCCGCACGATCGACGGCCTGCGTCGGGCTGACGGCGAGGAGATTCGCGGGTGGCAACGACCACGAACCCCGACGCGCTGCGGGACCGAGGGCGAGCTCGTCGCCGTTTGTTGCCGGCGCACCGTCGTCGACCGACACCTTGCGCTTCGGCCGTGGCGGGAATTCCTCGTCACTGTCCGTCGCTCGTGCTTCCTTGCGCTGTGGCTTGACCGGCTTCTTTGCAGCGCCGTCTTCGACTTCGAAGTCATAGAGGGTCGGCTTCGGCGCACCAGGGTCGAATGCGGGCACGTGCGACGTGTCGACTTCGCCGCCGTTCGGGACGGTATGCGTGTCGAATCCCGGGTCGATCGGAGGTTCGGCTTGATCAAAAAAAACCGGAGAGGCGTCGAGACCGTCGCTACGGACGTCGTCGGTGGTCTTGATTTCGCTGAGGACCTTTTTCGCCGCACGCGCGGTGGGCACCGCGACAGTCGTGAACGATGCGCGGAGACGCTGCACCAAGAGTGGCAGGGACATACCGGTGACGATCAGGACACCGCCGAGCACGATCGCCAACAACACAACAACCGCGCCGACGACGCTGAGCAACGTGCGCAACGGCTGGCCGATGAGCGCCCCTATCCATCCTCCGGCCGGTTTCAAAGCGTCCACTGATGCGGTCATGCGGCCCTCGCCACGAGCCAGGTGCAAGAGACCGAGCGTGGCGAGCACGATGATCACCGCACCGACCGCGAGACGAAGACGGTGTTCAGACTCGTTGCGACGTACCACAACGACACCCACCGCGATGAACGCGGGCGGCAGCAAGAACCGACCGAGGCCGAGCACCCAACCAAGCGCCGTGTCGATGGCATCACCAACGGGCCCGGCGACGTTCAGGTACACGCCGAGGGCTGCGAGCACGCCCGCAACGACGATCGCGATGCCACGGAATTCGTTCTCGCGCCCCCCGACGGCGACCTTCACGGCCACGTGTTCACGCGGCTTACCCCCGCGTGCCGCAGCTTCGCGCGCCGAACCTCCTCGCGGCGCAGCTTCGCGCGCCGAACCTCCTCGCGGCGCAGCTTCGCGCGCCTTGCCCCCGGATTGCGCGGAACGGGGGCGGGAGGCCTGTTTTGACATGAATCAAAGGTACCAATGGGGTAGCCACCGAATCGGGAATACCCCTGCTCGACGATGGACGAGTACGCCTAAGGCCCGGTGAGGGGATCCGACCCGAGGATCTTTCCCGTCGGATCGACCAGAACCGCGAACTGCCCCCCGCGCTCAGACTGGATGACAACGCGATGGAGAACCTCGTTATTCGGGCCGTCGGCGGTGATGGTGAGGGCGCGCAGCAGCGAATCAGGCAATTCTCGTTTCACCTGCTCGTACACGTCGGAGGTGAACACCATCGATGACGCGTCGAAGGAACGCCCGTCGGCGCTGGCCGCTTCGGTTTCGTCGCGGAGTCCACCGTCTTCCCAGACGAAGTTGATCGCACTCCCCCGCCCGTCGTCGAGGAAGAGATTGACAAGATCAGGTGTCGCGTTGATCTCGAAGAAGTTCGGTTCACCGCCCGTTGTGGCAACGACGGCCGCGACCGCGTCGTCGATCTCGGCGACCCTCAACTCAGGTGAATCACTTCCGCAGCTTGTCGCGACGAATGTCGACGCGAGGATGCACGTCAAAACGACGTCACGCCACAACCCGCGTCGGGTCATGTTTCCATCACGACGGGCACGATCATCGGCCGACGCTTCGTGCGTGTGTTCACGAACTTGCCCGTCGCCCGACGCACCACCTGCTCGAGTGCATCGACATTGCGTTCGCCCTCGGCGAGTGACTTTTCGACCGCCTCGGCGACCGTGTCACACGCCTCGTCGAGCAGGTCTTCGGCCTCGGGTGCGTAGACCCAACCGCGCGTGATGATCTCGGGGCCGGTGATCACTCGGCCCGTCGAGATATCGACGGTAACGACGACCACGACGACACCCTCTTCGGCGAGAACGCGGCGGTCACGCAGGACACCCTGGCCGACATCACCGACAACGCCGTCGACGTAGAGGTATCCCGCCGGGATGCGGCCGACCGACTGAACGCCGTCGTCGGTGAGTTCCACCACGTCGCCGTCCTCACACATCGTGATGTGGTTTCGCGTGACTCCCATCGTTTCGGCCAGCCTTGCATTGGCCATCATGTGTCTGTACTCACCGTGGATCGGAATGAACCACTCGGGCTGAGTGACATTGAAGTAGGTCTTGAGATCGTCGGCCTGCGCGTGACCGGTTGCGTGCACGTCGACTATCCCCGAGTGGACGACCTCGGCTCCGGCACGCAACAGTCCGTCGATCACACGGCTCACGTGCATTTCGTTTCCAGGGATCGGGTGACTGGAGAGGATCACGGTGTCGCGCTCACCGACCTTCACCCAGCGATTGTCGCCCCTCGCCAACAATGCCAGCGCCGACATCGGTTCACCCTGCGACCCGGTCGAGATGATGCATACCTGCTCGGGTGGATAGTCCCCGATGCGTTCGATGTCGACGAGCGACCCGTCCGGAATGCGCAGGATGCCGAGGTCGCGCGCCATGCGAACGTTGTTGTTCATCGAGCGACCCATCGTCGCAACGACGCGACCGTTCGCGACCGCCGCATCCGCGATCTGCTGCACGCGATGGATGTGGCTGGCGAAGCTGGCTGTGATTATGCGTCGGTCGCCGTGCTCGGCGAATAACCCACGAAGGACGTGACCCACTTCGCTCTCGCTTGGCGCGTGACCCCGTTCCTCTGCGTTCGTACTGTCGGCCAGCAAGAGGCGAATGCCCGGGCCGTGCGCCAGCGCACCGAGCCGTGCCAAGTCGGTGCGTCGGCCATCGACGGGCGTGAGGTCGATCTTGAAGTCACCCGAGTGGAGGACGATCCCCTGAGCGGTGTGCAACGCCACCGCATGTGCATGGGGCACCGAATGCGTCACCGCGATGAATTCGACGTCGAACGGCCCGATGCGGCGCGTCTCGCCATCAGCTACTGCGACGAGTTCGGTGCGCCCGAGCAGTCCGGCCTCTTCGATCCGGTGCCTGGCGAGGCCGAGCGTGACCGCCGATCCGTAGATCGGCATTGAGAGTTCACGGAGCAGGAACTGAAGACCGCCGACGTGGTCTTCGTGACCGTGAGTGGCGATACAACCGACGATGCGTTCGGCGTTTTCGCGCAGCCACGTGAAATCTGGCAATACGAGGTCGATTCCGTGCATGTCGGGATCGGGAAACATGAGGCCGCAGTCGATGAGAACGATCTGGTCCTCCTGCTCGATGGCCATGCAGTTGCGGCCGATCTCACCGAGACCGCCGAGGAAGTAGATGCGAACGCCGGGGGTGCTCAACTCGACCTGAAAGACTCGAGATTCGCCTTGACCACACGTGCGCGCTCCGCGACCCACTCGGGCGCGGGGCCCATCGGCAACCGGGCGTCACCGACGTTGAACCCGTGGAGTTTCATCATCTCTTTCGAAGGAAGCGGGTTCGGTGCTTCTTCACCGGTTTCGTAGGCGTAGCTCTCGAGCAATGCGGCGTTCACGCGCTGCGCCTCGCCGACATTGCCCGCGAAGAAAGCCTCCATCATCCGGCGATGCTCGGGTGCGGACCAATGCGTCGCGACACCGACCACACCCACGGCTCCGACCGCGAGCAGCGGCAATGTGAGGCCGTCATCGCCGCTGTAAACCTCGAAACCGCCCGGCGCCTGGGCAATGACGTTCGCGGTCTCACCGGGGTTGCCACCTGCGTCCTTCAGCGCGACGATGTTCTTCGTGTCCCGCGCCATCGTGACAAGGTTCGCCGTCGAGATCTTGCGGCCGGTGCGCACGGGAATGTCGTAGACGACGACGGGAAGGCCGGTAGCCGCCGCCATCGCCTTGATATGCGCGGCGATACCCGCCTGCGACGGACGGTTGTAATAGGGCCCCACGGCAAGGATGCCCGCTACACCCAACTTCGAGGCCTCTTTGGTGAGATGCACCGAGTGTTCCGTGTGGTTCGAGCCCGTGCCTGCGATCACGGGGATAGTGACCGCGGCGGAGACGGCTTCGTAGAGCGCCAGTCGTTCGGGATCGGTCAACGTCGATGCCTCACCGGTCGTGCCGGTAACGACGAGTCCCTCGTTGCCCTGCGCTTGCAGCCACTTCGCCAGTCGCACCGTCTCGGCAACGTCGAGGTCGCCGTTCACGTCGAACGCCGTGATCATCGCCGTGATGACACTGCCGAATCGCGCAGCCATCAGAAGGAACCTTCGGCGGCGCGGTCGATGCCCTGCGTCAGGATGAGATCCTCGTGGAGTTCCATCCACACGTCGTGGTAACTACCGCACATGACACCGGTGAACATGTTCTGCTCGCCTGCCATCACGCGCTTGGAGGTCGACTCGAGTCGCGGCACGTACGGGGCCAGACGGCCCAGCACGTCGGCCATCGCCGACACGACGGGAACCGATTCGTTCTTCATCGCGACGAGCCTTTCGATGATCGCCTTGTCGTAAGCGGCATCCGAATGGTCGTTTGGCTGCCCGTCACGTAACTGCCAGTCGCCGCACAATTCCTTGAAGGCAGTATTGATTCCGAGGAACGTCTCGTACGCACCGTGCAGCGCCGCGGTGACCGATGCCGGAGAATCGATAGCGAGGGCCTCGCGGTGCGCCTCTTTGCCCGCTGGCGTGATCTGCCATAGTGAGCGCGCCTCGCGGAACATTGCATGTTCGCGTGCGAGCAAATCCTTCAGGTGTCCCTCGGCATCGGCAACGGAGACGTCGGCGATGTCGGCGACCATGTCGACTTTTGCAAAGCCCTTGATGCGCAGGGCATGGAATGCCCGGAAAGCGGGATCGGATTGATGCGCCATAGGCGTTTCAGCGTAGTGAGTCGCTCCCTCGAGACGGGAACCGAAAAAATCAGCTCGGCACGGGCGGCGGCGCGTCCTTACCCAGTTCGAACTGCAGATACTCATCGCCCGTGTTCTCCCAATCCTCGAACTGAATGACACCCATCTCCTCGTAGCGATGGCGCAGCCAGCCGTCGTTGCGGTCGAGCAGACCGAGCTTCTTGCAGTTCGGGACGATTTTCGCGAAGAGCATCTGCTGGAACATCGTGCGAGTCGGATCCTGGAGGACGAGGGGCACGATGTCCTTCGGCTTCACGCCCATGCGCTCCCACACCTCTTGCTGGAGGAAACGATCACGCATTCGGACGCTCGCCTCGAAAGCGAACTCCTGACGTTCTTTCATCTCTGCATCGGTCATCTCGGCGTACGCCTCTTGGAGCGACAGCACACCGAACGCCACATGACGAGCCTCATCGCTCATGACGTAGCGGAGGAGCTGTTTGAGAAGTGGCTCGCCGGTGAGTTGGTGCATGAAACCGAATGCGGCAAGGGCGAGGCCCTCGACCATCACCTGCATACCCAGATAGGTCATGTCCCAACGGCTGTCCTGAATGATGTCGTCGAGCAGCATCCGCAAGTGAGCATTCACCTGGTAGCCACCACCCAACTTCTCGTCGAGGTAACGCGCGAACACCTCGACGTGGCGCGCCTCGTCGACAACCTGTGTGCTCGCGTAGAGCTTCGCGTCGTACCACGGGACGGTCTCGGTGATCTTCGCGGTGCAGAGAAGCGCTCCCTGTTCGCCATGGAGGAACTGCGACAGGCTCCACCGACGACCCTCGATACCGAACTCGATCCATTCTTTGTCGCTCCACTTGGCGACCGGCGTGTCCGCATACCGCGCCGGGTCGATGCCCGCGCCGATGGCCGCTTGGTCGGCCGCGATCGTTGCCTCGACGTCGACGGCGGTGTCCCACGGCAGGTCGGTCGTGCCATTCCACTGCCCCACCTTCGCCTTTTCGTAGAGACGACGCAGGTTCGGACGGGCCAGCGAATAATCCCACGTGAAGAGTGCATCGGAGTCGTCGCGAACCGCGTGGAGAACTTCGTCGACATCGGTATTGGTGATGCTGAGGATCGCCTCGATGTCGTTCAGATCTTCGCGGCCGATGATGTCTTGGTTGTCTCTTTCGGTGATCGACACGTTGGTCTCGCTTTCAATCGTTGACGTTGACGGATGGATGAGTGAGGAAATTGAACGAATCGAGGAACTGTCGGACACTCGCGTAGTCGGTGAAATCCACTTGTGTGCTTGGTGCGAGGAAGTAAGAGATGACGAGCCGCGCAAGTACTTCGACGATCTGGGTCGCGGCTCCGTGCGCCAGGTAGCGCTCGGCGAGTGGAGTGATGACTTGTGTCGCCATCAGCACGACACGCGGCACTCCGTCTACGGTCAAATGACCCAGTACCTCGCCGCGCTCAGCGGCGAGCAACGTCGCGAGATGGTCGTCGTCGGCGAGTTCTCGACTCGCCACGACGATGCAACGGGCGAGGAGGTCGCCAAGATCAGTGGCTCCCTCGGCTTCGTTGCGCAGTTTCTCGAAGAACACCTCGAGTTCGCGCACACGCATCGCCTCGAAGAGGACCTCGCGACCCCCCGGGAAGAGGCGATAGATCGTCGCGCGCGAAAGACCCGACCGCGCAACGATGTCCTCAACCGTCACTCTTGCGAGACCGAGTTCGTCGATGCACGCACGTGTGGCATCGAGGACACGCGTCTCGTCACGCGTGAGAACACGTATCTCGCGGACGGCCCCCTTTCCCATGGCTGAGACGTTACGCACGTCTCTGTCTCACGGTCAAGACATCTGTCACACTTCGGATGCTCTTTTTTGTTCCCCGAACGCAAAGACACATCCACCCATCCACAAATGCACGTCCTCGGCCACGCTCGGACCGACGGCCGACCGCCTCCTCTCCGCCTGCGGCAACGATGGTGAGTCAACGACTGCCGACACGACAGTGACCGCCGACGAGTTCACGTGCGAACCCACCGACGCTGACTAGCCCGTCGGCAGGACGTAATCCGCGAAGCGGTCGCGCAGCGTCTTTTTCGAGAACTTACCCACGCTCGTCTTCGGAACTTCGTCGATGAACACCACGTCGTCGGGCAACTGCCATTTGGCGAGACGTGGAACGAGGAACTCGATGACTTCGTCCTTCGTGACAGTCTCGCCATCTTTCGGGACGATGCAGGCGAGTGGCCGCTCGGCCCACTTCGGGTGCGGCACGCCGATGACGGCTGCTTCCTTGATCTTCGGGTGTGCCATCAGTTCGTTTTCGACGTCGACGGAGGAAATCCACTCGCCGCCACTCTTGATGAGGTCCTTTGTTCTGTCGACGAGGCGCACACGCCCCTGGGCGTCCATCGTCGCGACGTCACCGGTGCGCAACCAGCCGTCGGCCGTGAAGCTCTCACCCGCCCGCTCGTCGTTGTAGTAGGTCGCGGCGATCCACGGGCCGCGGCACTGCAGTTCGCCGCTCGTCTCGCCATCCCACGGCACGGGGTTCGTGGTGTCGGGTTCGACAACACGACACTCGACACCGAAGTTGATGCGACCGACGGTGGTGCGTAGCTCGGCCTGCTCTTCGTTCGACAACAGTCTGTCGGCGGCGCTCAATGTGCACGTCGAAGCGATGGGGCTGGTTTCGGTCATTCCCCACGCCTGGAGAATCGGCAGGCCGGTCTGCTCGCGATACGCCTCGCTGAGAGCCTTCGGAACGGCGGAGCCACCGCACGGAATCGCGCGCAGCGACGACGTGTCGCGGCCCTTCAGTTCGGGCAGAACACCCATCCAAATGGTGGGCACACCCGCGGCAACGGTCACCTTTTCATCGACGATCAGACCTGCGATCGCCTTGCCGGACAAGTCGGGACCCGGCATCACGAGGCTCGCACCAGATGCCACCGCCGCGTGCGCGAGGCCCCAGGCATTCGCGTGAAACATCGGCACGACCGGAAGGATGATGTCGCTCTCGCGGGCGCCGAGGCTGTCGACGGTCATCGCCCCCATCGTGTGCAGGTACGTGCTGCGGTGGCTGTAGACGACACCCTTTGGATTACCCGTGGTGCCGCTCGTGTAACACATGCTTGCCGCCAGGTTTTCGTCGCGCACATCGAACGCGACGGGCTTCGCCTTGGCGAGCAGTTCCTCATAGTCGTGCACCTGCACACCCGGAACCACGGGCATGTCACCGGGCGCATCGTCCATCACGACGAGGTGCTTCACGCAACCGAACGTCGGAAAGAGCGGCAACAGCAGACCCAACAACGACTTGTCGGCGAAGATGACCTCGTCGTGCGCGTGGTTGACGATGTACGTCACCTGCTCGGGAAAAAGACGGATGTTCAGCGTGTGAAGTACCCGGCCGGTGCACGGCGCAGCGAAGTACAACTCGAGGTGCCGCTGGGTGTTCCACGCAAACGTGGCCACACGACCGTCGGCCGAGATGCCGAGATCATCGAGGACACCACCCAGGCGGCGTGTGCGGTCCGCCCACTCTCCGTAGGTGATGCGCTCGGTTCCCCGGGGCGTCGCTGTCGTGATGGTCTTGTCGCGGTGGTATTTCTCCGCCCGGTCGAAGAGATGAACGATCGTCAACGGTGTGTCCTGCATGAGTCCGCGCATGGGCGCCAGAGTAGTCAGCCCCGGACGCAGCGTTGCCCAGTGCAAGTTCAGGGCATGGTGACGATGTCGCTCCGGTGGGTTAGTTTTCGGCCGTGCGCAAAGCGGTCCTCGCGATCACGTCGCTTCTCTTCATCGCGGGAACCATTGGGTCGAACATCGGTCCAGCGCTGGTCGACGAGCATCCGATGCCGGTGCTCCTCATGTCATCACGCAACCGAAACCTCTTCGGTTCGGTGCCGTTCACCTCACCCGTTTCTTGGTTCATCATCGGCTTCCTGCGCATCCTCGCGGCTGGCGTCGCGTTGTTCTTCGTCGGTCGGTGGTACGGCGACCGCACCGTGCGGTGGGTCGAAGAGACGGTCGGCGAGACACCCGCCATCTACCGGTGGGTCGAGCGTGCCGTCGACAAACTGGGCGGCGTGGCTGTGGTGCTGATGCCGGGAAGCAACGTGGTCTGCGTACTCCTCGGCCACCGCAAGATGTCGTTCACGAAATACCTGCCGTGTCTCATCGTCGGCATCGTCATCAAGCTGATTCTCCTGCGAATCGGAGGCAACATTTTCGAAGACCAGGTGCGGTGGTTCTTGAAGTCGATCGAGCGTTACCAGTGGTGGGTCGTCATCGCCCTGTTCGGTCTCTCAGCGCTGCAGGCCCGCAAGCGCCGTCCGCTCGATCCGCCGGCAAACGACGAATTGCCCGAGCCTCGCTGATTCGTCAGAGAAACGCGTCGAGCCCGAGGGTGACGCCGGGTGCCTCAGCGATCTTCTTGCAGGCCAACACCACGCCGGGCATGAAACTCACTCGATCGAAACTGTCATGGCGAATCGTCAAAGTCTGACCCGAACCGCCAAGGATCACCTCTTGGTGCGCGGTCATCCCGACCATACGCACCGAGTGGATCCGGATTCCTGCGGGACCCTCGCCACCACGCGCACCTGCGTAGACCTCGTGCGTCGTGGGATCGACAGCCCACTCGCCACTTGATGCCGCCATTCGCTGTGCCGTGGCGACCGCCGTTCCACTCGGCGCGTCGGCTTTTGCATTGTGGTGCAGTTCGATTATTTCGGCTGTCTCGAAATACGGAGCCGCCTGTTCGGCGAACTTCATCATCAGCACCGCACCGATGGCGAAATTCGCCGCAATGAGGCAGTTGCTCGCGGTGAATGCCTTGCGGAACCCGGCGATGTCGTCTTCGCTGAATCCGGTTGTTCCAACGACGGCGTGAATGCCGTGCAGAGCCAACCACGGCAGCGTCGTGCGAGCGGCCGCGGCGACGGTGAAATCGACAACGACCTCGCATCCCGAGTCGGCCAACGCCTTCAAGTCGCCCGCGACGGTCAGCCCGTGGACCGACGCCCCGACGTGCCCGGGGTCGACGGCTGCGACGAGTTCGAGGCGTGAATCTTTCGCAACCGCGTCGCAGACGGTGGCCCCCATTCGACCGCCCGCACCGACAACCCCTACCCGAATCGACTCCGAAACAGCCACGGCCCCGACCGTAGTCGGTCGGGGCCGGAGCAGTGTTTTCGATTGTTCGTCGCTGTCAGCGGTGACGGCGAC
>JBEAPO010000083.1:0-4857 GCA_041164425.1 Actinomycetota bacterium | reverse complement strand
TTCTTGAGTTCACGGCGAAGGGTGTCTACGACCCATCTCGCGTCGTCACGAATCGTTACGCGCTCGACGATGTGAACCTTGCGTACGAGGATCTCGAGGCGGGCAGGATCGTGGGACGCGGCATCGTTGTCATATGAGGCCGTGTTGGGTGTCGGATGTTCAGCGTGGAGTGTTCGGCGGGGGAGCAAAGCCTTCGGGCCACAGCGTTCGCTTGGGGTCGTAGGTGACCCCTTTGAGATTCGCCCCTTCAAGGTTCGCCCCACAAAGTAATGCTCCGCGCAGGTCGGCCCCGGAAAGATCGGCCGAACGAAGATCAGCTCCGGACAGGTCGGTGCCTGCCAGGGCGGCATCGTTGAGATTCGTCCGATGGAGGCACGCATCGGTCAAGCTCGCCCCGGTGAGGTCGGCGCGAGCAAGAGTCGCGCCCTCGAGGTTCGCGTCGAAGAGATAGGCACCGGGTGCGGAGACCCCGGAGAGATCGCGTCCGGAGAGCACCGCATTCGGAACCATGTCGAACTCCTCTCCCGAGGAGGAGCGAACCTTCACTTCTTTGCCCGCGCCTGTTTGCGAGTCTCGATGTCCTCGATGACCTTCCTGACGGCCGTTTTTGACTCGGGCCGGTCCGACATGCGGATCGTGAAGGTTTGTTCGTACTCGTAGCCCGTGCGGAAGTCGAGGTGCTCGACGGCGTTCATGCACTGCTTCGCCATCCGCAGTGCGACACTGCCTTTGCCTACGATGGTCCGTAGCACCTTTTCGCACTCGTCGTCGAGAGAGTCGTGCGGAACCACCGTGATTGCGGCACCGAACTGCTTGAACTGTTCGGCCGAATACGTCTCGGCAGTGAAGAACATCCGTCGAACTGCATGCTCTGGCACGAGCCGACGGGCGAACTTCAGGCCACCGAGAACGCCGACGTCAAGTTCGGTGAGGCCAAACACGGCCCGGTCGGAGGCGATAACCACGTCGGAGAGTGATGCGAGTGCAAGGCCGGTACCGAAGGCAACACCGTTGACGCGGGCCACGACCGGAACCGGACATTCGTGGAGCGCCCAGAATGCCCGTCGTACGCGGTACATCAACTCAGCCGCATATTCAGAGTCCATCTGGGCGAACTCGTGGATGTCGTTGCCGGAGCAAAAAACCTTTCCCGCGCCGGTCAGGAGAACTGCGTCAATGTCGGTCGCATCGTGCACTGCATCGAATGCAAGGTGGAGTTCCTTCAGGACCTGAGTGTTTGCGGCATTCGCACCGGGTCGGTCGAGCGTGATGCGAGCCACACCTTCGATAGGCACATCAATCTTCACGAATTCGAGCGGCGAGTTTGTACGCGGTTGAATCACGCCCTTACCCTAATGCGTGGCAGTCAGGGCGAACCCCGTGCACAAAGGGAGAAGAAGTCTTGAAACCGACGACTCCGCCGACGCTCGAGACCTTTCGCGCAGATGCGCAACGATGGCTCCGCAGCGTTGCAAAGCCGCGAAAAGCACACGACAGCGCGTGGGGAGAGGGAAGCGATTCGGTGGCGCTGTTCGACAATCTCGACCATGACGCGGAAGTCGGAATGATCGAAGCGGGAAAAGCTTGGGAACGGGCGCGGTTTGATGCCGGTTGGGGCACGATTTCGTGGCCCGTCGAAGACGGTGGCCTTGGATATCCCGCGATCTACTCGCGTGCGTTCGACGAAGAGGAGAGGTACTTCGACGTTCCGCGCCGATCGGAGATTTTCGAGGTCACGAGAAAGTTGATTCCGCCAACGATTCTCAAATGGGGGACCGAGGCCCAAAAGGCGCGATGGAATCGAGCTTTTTTGCGGACTGATGAGATGTGCTGTCAGCTGTTTTCCGAGCCGGGTGCCGGGTCTGATCTCGCTGGAGTCGCAACCAAAGCGATTCGTGACGGTGATCAATGGGTGCTGACCGGCCAGAAAGTCTGGACATCGGGAGCGAAATTTTCGCAGTGGGGTCTCGCGGTGTGCCGGACCGACCCGACCGTTGCGAAGCACGCGGGCCTCACGACGTTCATGGTTCCACTCGATGCTCCGGGTGTCACGGTGCGCCCCATCCGTCAGATGTCGGGTGGGTCGAGCTTCAGCGAGGTGTTCCTCGACGACGTTCGTCTTGGTGACGAATACAGACTCGGTCCGGAAGGTTCCGGATGGGGCGTTGCGCTCACGACGCTGTCCGCCGAGCGCATCGCGTCGAACGATTTGGGTGCCGATGCAGTGCCGAAGATGCTCGCGCTCGCCAGCCGCGTCGGAGCCGGGTCATCTCCGTTGCTTCGTCACGCCGCGGTGTCGTGGTGGTCGCATATTCGAATCCACGAGTTGAACGAACATCGCGTGGCAGCGAGTCTCGAGGCGGGAGAAGAGCCGGGTCCCGAGGGGTCGATTGGTCGTCTCTACTGCACACAGAACCTCACGCGAACGAGTGAACTTGCTGCGCTTCTTCTTGGACCGCGACTCGTCGCCGACGTTGGTGAGTGGGGGACGTATGCATGGACCGAGCAGGTTCTCGGCGCACCCGGCTACCGCATCGCCGGCGGGTCACAAGAGATTCAACGCAACATCATTGCGGAGCGGGTTCTCGGTCTTCCGAAAGAACCGAAGTGACATCGAAGAGGGACGGAGAGATCATGAGCGTTAGTGCTGTGAGAAGGAAAGTAGCGATCGTCACAGGTGCAGGCAGAGGAATTGGTCGCGAGACATCGATCGTTCTTTCCTCCGCTGGATACGCGGTTGAATGCGTGGATCGTGACGGTGACGCCGCGGCAGAGACGGCAAAACTCGTGGGTGGCCGTGCCACTCAACTCGACGTATGCGATGAAGTCGCCGTCACCGAATTCGTCGGTACGCTCGATCGCTGCGATGTGCTCGTCAGCAATGCGGGTATTTGGCGCTTCACACCACTGCTCGAGACCCCGGTCAGCGAAGCGATCGATGTTCTGCGGGTGAATGTCATCGCCCCACTGATCTGGATCAAATCCGTTGCCCCATTGATGGCCGTGGGTGGCGGCGGGTCGATCGTGCACCTCGCATCAACGGCCGCACGCGCAATAGCAACTGCTACCGGCGTGTATCCGTCCTCGAAAGCTGCGGTGATTGCTCTGACCGAGCAGGCCGCCGTCGAACTCGGCCCCCTCGGCATCAGGGTGAACGCCGTTGGTCCCGGCCGCATCGTGACAGAGGGCAGCAGCGGTCGGGTCGACCCTGACGATTCGAAGGTCGGTGGTCGCGCGCTTCCGCTCGGTCGGTGGGGTACACCACGCGACATCGCCGACGTGATCGCCTTTCTCTGTTCACCAGGGTCGGCCTACATCACCGGCCAAGTCGTTTGGGTCGATGGTGGACTCACCGTCGCAACGAACGAGTTCTTGCGAGTCGCGCGGAATCAGCCGCATTCGTCGGACGGTCAGTCGTAGTCGCCGACAATTTCCGCGAGTCGTTCGGGTAGCGATTCCCAATCCCGTTCGCTCGTGATGGCGGACCAGAAGCCGCATTCGATGATCGCCTCTTCGGCACCGAGAGCAGCCGACTCATCGAGACCCGCGCGGATGCGGTCGAGTCCGTCAGCGAGTCCATCGTCGCTGCCTGTGGGACGTGCCGCGTAGACACGCGTGATCAAACGCATCGGCGTGGCCGTCGAAGGTTGATGTTCGCGGAGCCATGCGAGGTTGTCCGCAATCGGAATTCCCGTACCAACCGTCGGATTCCAAATGTCGAAGTGGCGTGCCGTGCGACGTAGACCGGCGGCACTGCGCATACCCGACATCAAAGTAGGTCGACGGTTGTTGAACAGCTTGGGCTGAACCTCGGCTGCAGGAATCGTGAAGAACGCGCCGTGAAACTCGACGGGATCCGGATCCCAGCACCGAACGAGTGCCGGCACGAACTCGTCGATTCGGTTCCCGCGCGTCGCAAAGTCAACACCCATCTGAGCATGTTCGGCCGTCGACCACCCGGCACCGATCCCGAGGATCACTCGTCCTTCGCTCAACTGATCGAGCGTTGCGACCCGTTGGGCAAGTTCGACCGGACGGTGATAACCGGCCACGACGACACTTGTACCGAGCATCATGCGTGAAGACATGGCTGCAGCAAATGAAAGCAGTTCGAAAGGCGAGTAGAAGCTGCGGTAAGCGCCGTGCACCTCGGTGCCGTACTTCCCCGAGTACTGCGAAGTGTTACGCAATGGATAGAAGAGGTGTTCCTGTACCCAAAGGCTCGAGAAGCCGATCGAGTCGGACGATCTCACGAAAGATGCAACCGCTCGTCCCGTAACATGGAAGCCGAGTTGTGGCAATCCGATGCCGATTCGCACGACACGACTCTACGACATCACCCTCGTAGGCGCGGATGTTGACGTGGGAGCCACCGACGAGTGAAAATCATGCAGTTGCAGGTACTCATCGAGGGGAAAGAACAGTGGCCGCATTTCCAATTCAGCCCGAGCAGTTGTCGAGTGAATGGTTCACCAAAACTCTGCACGAATCGGGAAAGCTCGCGTCAACCAACGAAGTGTCGGGCTTCGACGTCGGATTCATCGGCGACGGTGTCGGACTGCTCGGCATGGTGTTGCGTGTGTCGTTGAAGTACGCCCATGCCGAGGGTGCGGGTCCGGCGAGCGTTGTCATCAAGTTTGCTCACCCCGTTCCGGAGAATCGAGCGATTGCAGCAAACCTGAACATGTACGAACGCGAAGTCACGTTCTTTAACGAAATCGCGCCCGAAGTGTCGACGCCCAAGCCCGACTGTTACTTCGCCGCGATGGATTACGACAACGGCAGCAACATCGTCGTACTCGAGGACTTGAACCAGTACCGAGCGGGCGATCAGGTGAAGGGAATTTCGGTCGACGA
>JBEAPO010000082.1:0-13888 GCA_041164425.1 Actinomycetota bacterium | reverse complement strand
CATCGGCACCCAACACCTCGATACCCACTTGGTCGAACTGGCGGTACCGACCTTGTTGGGCTTTTTCGTAGCGGAAGTTCGGACCCGAGTACCACACCTTCCAAGGCACCGTTGGATGGTGCTGCACGAACGCCCGACATACGCCAGCCGTCTGTTCGGGACGAAGAGCGATGTGGCGATCTCCCTTGTCGATGAAGTCGTACATCTCTTTCGTGACGACGTCGGTGGCGTCACCGAGCCGCTGAAAGACACCGAGGTCCTCGAACATCGGCAAAATGATCTGTTCGTACCCGGCACGTTCAACGACCGTGGCAAACGTGTCGACCAAGGCACGCCAGCGGGAGGCGTCGGGGGGCAGGATGTCGCGCGTCCCCGGCGTCGTCTGGAAAACAGGCACGCCCGCAGGCTAGTCGTCGGCGTGACGAGCCGACCCTGAATTGTCACTTCCCGTATTGCGGACTTCACTCCCCGCGTTGCGGACTTCGAAGACCGAATCGATGTTTTTAATGGTGCGCATGACGGAATCAAGGTGGGCTGCGTTGGCGAGTTCGAAGTCGAAGCGCATCCGCGCAACCCGGTCGGCCCCAGTGACGGTCGAGCACGCCACGATGTTCACGTGCTGGTCGGACAGGGCGTTGGCAACGTCGCGCAAGAGACGCGTGCGGTCGAGCGCGGCCACCTCGACAGAGGCCTGGAAAGTCGACGAGCCACCGGACTCGACCCACTCGACGTCAACGACCCGGTTCGCCGGGTGCCGCGCCAGCGATGCGGCTTCGGGACAATCCGCTCGGTGAACGGCGACGCCGCCCTCTTTCGTGAGAAAGCCGGTCAATTCATCACCGACGGTGGGATTGCAGCACTTCGATCTGCGTACGATCACGTCGTCGGTTCCCTCGACACGAATCGTGCCGCCAGCAAAGCGTCGCGGGCGGTCGACACGCAAGTCACCCGCTAGATGCTCGGGATGGTCGGCGCCATCGAGTGACGTGGCAATGCCATGCGCGACGTCGGAGGCAAGGATCACACCCTCGCCAATGTCGGCAAGAAACCCATCAATCTCGGTGTGACCTGCTTCTTCGACCTGCGCCGCGAGTGCGTCGGAAGCCCAAATCCCACCGAGCGCCAGACCCGCGCGGCGCAGCGCGGTGGTGAGTTCCTCTCGCCCGACCTCGATCATCTCGTCACGGTGCTCGCGCGAGAACCACTGCTTGATCTTGTTCCGTGCACGCGGACTGCCGACAAAGTCGAGCCAGTCACGTGAGGGCCCGGCATCAGAGTTCTTCGCCGTGAATATTTCACACGAGTCTCCCGATCGCAGGACATGGTTCAGCGGCACGAGGCGGCCGTTGACCTTGGCACCGACGCAGGCATGGCCGACTTCTGTGTGAACCGCGTACGCGAAGTCGACCGGGGTCGAGTCGAGCGGCAGAGTAACCACGTCGCCCTTCGGGGTGAAGACGAACAGTTCATCTTGCACGAGGTCGGCCTTCAGACCCTCCATGAACTGGTTTGGGTCGACGATGTCGGACTGGGTTTCGATGAGGCGGTTCAACCAGTCGATGTCACCCGGAGCGGTACCGTCCTTGTACGAATAATGCGCAGCAACACCCCACTCGGCGCGATTGTGCATCTCACGTGTGCGGATTTGAACCTCGATCGGCTTGCCCTCCGGCCCGATGACGCTCGTGTGCAACGACTGGTAGAGGTTGAATTTTGGCATTGCGATGTAGTCCTTGAACCGCCCCACCACCGGCTTCCACCTGCCGTGGATGCAGCCCAACGCCGCATAACAGTCCTTCACCGAATCCACGATGATGCGGATCGCGACGAGGTCGAATATCTCGTCGAACTCGCGACCCTTCTCGACCATCTTCTCGTAGATACTCCAGAGGTGCTTGCCGCGGCCCGTGACATCGGCTCGGACGTTCAGCTCGCCGAGCCGTGCCTGCACCTCTGCGATTGTCTTGGCGAGGAAGACGTCGCGCTCGGGTGACCTCGTTGCAACGAGATGGTCGAGTTCGGCGAAACGCTTCGGATAGATGGCGGAGAACGAGAGATCCTCGAGCTGTTGTTTAATCTCTTGCATACCAAGCCGGTGCGCAAGTGGCGCGTAGATGTCGAGGGTCTCATGAGCAATGCGCTGTTGCTTCTCGACGGGCATACCGGCGATGGTGCGCATGTTGTGCAACCGATCGGCGAGCTTGATGACGAGCACGCGGATGTCACGAGCCATCGCGACCAGCATCTTTCGCATCGTCGCGGCCTGTTGGGCCTCTTTCGAGTCGAACTGAAGGCGCTCGAGTTTCGTGACGCCGTCGACGATTGACGCAACCTCGGGACCGAACTCGGTCTCGACTTCGTCGATAGTAATTTCGGTGTCCTCGACAGCGTCGTGCAACAACGCCGCAGCGAGTGAGATGTCGTCGAGGCCGATATCGGCGACGATCTTCGCTACGGCGATCGGATGGTTTATGTAGGACTCACCACTTCCCCGCACCTGATATTGGTGTGCGCGGCGTGCGGTGAGATACGCCCTATTGACGAGCGAGACGGAGGCCTTGGGATGTCGGGATCGGTAAGCGGCCAGGAGCGGTGCGAGCTCCTCACTTGGCGCGGCTGCCTGCCGCCTCCAGGGTAGAACGCGGTCGCCGGTCGCCATCTCGTCTCCGCTAGTAAGTGATCACCGAAGACACCGAATGGCCGGACAACGCTGCACGGCCACCGAGAGCCGGAAGCTCTATGAGAAAAGCCAGCCCGGCAACAGTTGCACCGAGACCTTCGACCAGGCGGATCGCAGCCATTGCGGTACCACCCGTTGCAAGCACATCGTCGACGATGACGACCGAGTCTCCGGGATGCAGGGCATCGCGATGAATCTCGAGCTGATCGGTGCCGTATTCGAGTGTGTACTCCTCGCGCACGACGGCCCACGGCAATTTGCCTGCCTTGCGCACCGGGATGAAACCCGCGTTGAGTTGGAATGCCACGGGCGCCGCCATGATGAACCCGCGCGCCTCGATTCCGATCACCTTGTCGACACGCTTACCGTGAGTCAGACCGACGATGGCCTTGACGGCCGAGTCGTAGCCCACGGGATCGGCGAGTAGCGGCGTGATGTCACGGAACATGACCCCGGGCGAAGGCACGTCGGGAATGTCACGAATGAGACGTTGGATATCGGCGGAGGACACGGTCCCTACCTTCTGCGCTTCTTGCGCGGACGTGGGGGATGCGACAGCACGGCCGCGGCCCGCTGAGCGGCGGAGCCCACGATGTCGGCGTCTTCGCGAGGACCAGTCTCGGTTTCGGAGCCCGATCCGGGTCGCGCGGCAGTGCGCGACGAGCGACGGGACACCGGCGCACCCGTCGTGGCGAGCTGTGTCATCTCGGAACCGAGTGACATCTGGCCCGCGAGTGACCGGTACTTCGGCTCGCGCTGCTTGACGAGCGTCAACAGCGGTGTCGCAACGCAGATCGATGAGTATGCGCCGGTTGTCATTCCGACGAATAGAGCAAGTGCGAACTCCTGCAATGCAACGGCCCCGAGGAGACCCGCTCCGAGCAAAAGAAGCGAAAGCACCGGCAAGAGCGACGAGAACGACGTGTTGAGCGAGCGCATCAACACTTGGTTCATCGATACGTTGGTGATGTCAGCGTAAGACACGCGTTGCCCTGCGAATCGGTCTGCGTTTTCCTTCACCTTGTCAAAAACGACGACGGTGTCGTACAGCGAATACCCGAGGATCGTCAAGAAGGCAATGACCGTGGCAGGTGTGACTTCGAACTGAAAAACGGAATAGACGCCAACCGAAACCACGACGTCGTGGGCCATTGCCACGATCGCCGCGAGAGCCATCTTCCACTCGAAACGCCATGCGATGTAGATCGAGACCAGCAGAAAAAAGACGAGGAGTGCTCGAATGGCCTTTTCGGTGATGCTGCGGCCCCACGACGAGCTGACGTCGGACACGCTGACATCGACTGATTCCACACCGGATTTCTTCGCCAGATCGGCCTGTACGGCGTCGCGCACGTCAGCCGGTTGCTCCCCAACCTGGACGCGGATGCGCTCGCCATCGCCGCTGCCGAGGGTCTGTATCTTGGCATTCCCTGCATCGACCTTGTTCGCCTCGAGAACCTCGCGCGCAGAGTCGATCGTGAGGTCTTTCGTCGCCGGTGCTTCCCACGCGACGCCACCCTTGAAGTCGATCCCAAGGTTTAGACCCTGGATGAAGAGAGATCCGACCGTCACCAACAAGAGGGTGATCGACAATCCAAATCCCCACCAACGACGGCCGAAAAAGTCAGCCGTTGTTTCGCCGTTGTAGAGGCGACGCCAACGTCCGCTCATGATTGTGCACCTCCTGCGACGGTCGACTCGTTGCCGAGAACGCGACGTGCGCTGACTCCGAACATCTTGCCCTTGTTCATGAACTTCGACCGCGACAGCAGAATGACCGTCGGGCGCGTGTAGAAGTACGCGATGATCATGTCGCACAGCGTCGACAAAGCCAGGAAGAACGCAAAGCCGCGCACCGCACCGACCGTGAGGTACCACAGCACCACTGCGCCGATCAGAGAAACCGTGTCAGCCGCGAGGATGGTTCGCCAGGCCGACTGGAAGCTGCGTGTTGCAGAATTGCGCAATGCACGTCCTGAAAGGACGTCTTCCTTCAATTTTTCGAAGAACACCACATAAGAGTCAACGGTCACACCGATTGAAACAATGATGCCCGCGGCGCCGGAGAGAGAAAGCGCAAGGCCGTTGCGCGCTGACAACCAGGAGATCAGGCTCCACTGCAACATGCCCGATACCGCCAGACCTCCAACCACGACGAAGGCGAGGCGTCGATAGTAGAACACGAGGAACAGCAACACGAGTACGACGCCGACCACCCCTGAGACAAGAGCGGCATCGAGCGAGTCCTGGCCGAGAGTCGCCGATACCGATTGTGCCGTGGGCGCATTGAAGCGCACGGGCACGGCGCCAAACTCGAGAATCTTGGCCAGGTCACGCGCCTCGCGTTCGCTGAAGTCGCCGGTAATCTGCACGCTTCCCGAGAAGTTGTTTGTCTGCACGACCGGTGCCGAGACAACTTCACCGTCGAGAACGATGGCAAGCTGTCCCGTTGGGCAGGACTGCGACTTTGCGAAGCACTCGTTGGCAAGGGCGTTCCATGTACCCTCACCTTCGGATCCGTCCTTCAGGCCAACCGTGACAACCCAGCCGCCGTTGATGATCTCGGCCGCGGCGTCGTTTTTGAACACCTGGCCGTCGGCCGCCGCGGGACCTGCGTAGTACACGAACCCGTCGCGACCATTCAAGAACGCGATCTTGTCGGGTTCGTTCGTGAGCGAGATGTCGGGCGTGGCGGGAGCAATGGTTGTCGTGGTGGTGTCACTCGTTGTCGCGATCACCTCGGTCACTGACGTCGTGGTTGTACCGGGCACTTCGGGAAGTGTTGTCTCGGAAGTCGTCGTTGATGTCGCTGCGCTCGTGAGGCGCAAACCGCTACCCGGTGCCGGCACGGTAGTCGGTGCGATCGTTGTCGACGCCGCGTCGATCAACGAAGTCGATGTCGCGTCGTCCACAGTCGTCGTTGCCCCGGCGAGAGTGGTCGTTGCGCCGGCAACGGTGGTTGTCGACGAACCTTCGTTCGGCACGCCCGACTGGAGGACCGGCCGCATCAAGACCTCGCCAGTACGTCCGACGATGTCGAGGGCTCGCTTCTGATCCTTCACACCCGGGAGGTTGATGACAACCGTGTCACCTTGACGGATGATCTCGGGCTCGGCAACGCCGATGGAGTCAACGCGCTGGCGGATGATCTCGACTGCAACGGACAGCGCGTCGGCGTCGTAGTCACCAACGGGTTCCAGGGTGACCGACGCGCCACCCTGGAGGTCGAGGCCGAGCGAGGGACTGTTGCCCGCGATGAGGTTCGCCGACATCGCAGCAACCGACACGAGGACGATGCCAATGAGAGAGAAGAGCAGCCGACGACGCACGGGTTTGATTACTTCTTGTCGTCGCTGTCGTCCGCATCGCCTGCTGCCGGCTCGGCCGGGGCCGCGCCGGAGGCATTGACACGCCGCGAAATTGCACTGCGCATGACGCGGATCTCAACATTGTCGGCGATATCGATCCATGCGACATCACCCGCCTGGTCTTCTTTGTCGAACCCCGTGATGAAGCCGACGATGCCCGATGCGGTCTGAACTTCGTCACCAATGGCCAGGGCCCGGTTCAACTCTTGGGCCTCGCGGGTGCGGCGGCGCTGCGGGCGAATGAGCAAGAAGTACATCGCCACGAAGATGAGTCCGAAGAAGAAAAGCTGAAAGATTGCGGCTCCGCCGCCGGACGAGGAATCTTCGGCAGCGGCAACGAGGCCGAGGGGGCTGTGGAACATGGCGCAAAGCGTAGCCAGTACTAGGCCCAGACCCCTAGCACGCTCGCGCGGAAGGCGGGAAAAGTGCCGTCTTTGATGGCGGCCCGCATCGCACCCATCAGCGCGATCGTCCATGCGACGTTGTGGTACGAGAGAAGCCGAGCCGCCGTTGGTTCTCCTGTCTGGAACAGGTGCCTGATGTAGGCGCGACTGTGCCGCGCACACACCGCACATGCGCACGCAGCGTCGAGGGGCGAGTCGTCGCGAGCATGGCGAACGTTCTTCATGTGCACCTTGCCCGTGGATGTGAGCGCCGTACCGTGACGGCCGAGCCGAGTTTGCATCACGCAGTCGAACTGATCGACGCCGAGCGCCACGGCCTCGACAAGCGACGCGGGGTCGCCGACACCCATCAGATAACGCGGTCGGTTCACGGGAAGATGTGCCGTCGCTGCCGAGAGTGCGGGAATCATTTCGTCGCGCGTCTCACCCACCGAGAGCCCGCCGATCCCGTAACCATCGAAGTCGAGCTCCGACGTGTGAATCGCGCTCCGTTCGCGCAGTTCGGGCGAGATGCCGCCCTGCACGATCCCGAAGAGCGACTGATCGGTACGCGAGTGGTGGGCGCGTGCACGTTGCGCCCACTCCCCCGTTCGTCGCAGAGCGAGGTCGATGACCTCGGGCGGAGACGGCAGTGCGGGGCACACGTCGAGCACCATTTGGATGTCGGCGCCGATCATCTGTTGCACGTCCACCGCACGCTCGGGCGTGAACCGCACGAGGTCACCGTCGTAGGTCGACTTGAAAGTGACGCCATCGTCGTCAATCTTCGGACCAAGTGAAAAAACCTGGAATCCCCCCGAATCGGTGAGCGTGAGTCCGTCCCAGCCGGAAAACCGCCCAAGGCCACCCATCTCGCCCACCAGTTCCGCACCGGGTCGAAGCATGAGGTGGTACGTGTTCCCGAGGACGATCCGTGCGCCGACAGCGTGGTAGTCGTCAGCGCTGAGATAACGGATTGCGCCCCGTGTACCGACCGGCATGAAGCACGGAGTCTCGTAATCCCCACGCGCCGTGAGCGCCCGACCTGCGCGCGCACGGCCGCTTGTGGCCTCGACGTCGAACTCGACGGGAAACACGTGCCTACGATCCGGCCCTTGCCAACAGCATGGCGTCGCCGAACGAAAGGAACCGATATTTCTCGCGCACGGCCTCAGCGTAGATGTCGCGCCAGGTTTCACCGATGAACGCGCTGATCATCAAGAGCAGAGTTGTTCGCGGCATGTGAAAATTGGTCAGCAGAAGATCAACCGTCTTCCATTCGTACCCGGGCGTAATGAAGAGGTCGGTGCGGCCCTCGAGACGACCCGTCGTGGCCGCGGACTCGAGCGCGCGACACGACGTCGTGCCGACCGCGATGACCCGTCGCGCATCTGCGACCGCCTGCCACGTCGCCGTGGGCACGCTGTATCGCTCGGTGTGAATTCGGTGATCGAGCGGATTGTCTTCTTCGACGGGCTTGAACGTGTCGAGACCTACGACAAGCTCCACAGGGGCGAACGTTGCACCGCGAGATTCGATGCGGGCCATCAAGTCGGTGGTGAAGTGCAGGCCTGCCGTTGGCGCCGCAGCCGAAGCCTCGCGCCTCGCGTACACCGTTTGATAACGCTCGCGATCGACCAACGGAGCAGTGATGTATGGCGGCAACGGCATCGAACCGACGCTGGCGATCGCCGCACGACGCGACGACGGATCACTGCCCCGCACGATGCGCACGACAAAAGTGTCACCGGACGTCGATCTTCCCTCGACCTCGGCAAATGCGACTCCGTCGATGCCGAGAAGTGACTCGCCTTCCCGCATCTTGCGACCGGGACGCACCAAGGCCTCCCACCGCTCGTCGCCTTCATCGAGTGCTTCGAGCAACAACACCTCGACCCGCCCACCGGTCGAACGCTGGAGTTCGAGGCGCGCCGGCAACACGCGCGTTTCATTGATGACAAACAGGTCGCCTTCGCGAACCAGGTCGACGAGGTCCGAGACACGACGGTGAACAAATTGACCTGTCGCGTCGAAGAGACGGGCCGAGTCGCGGGGCTCGACGGGATGTTGCGCAATCAGCTCATCCGGTAGGCGATAGTCGATGTCGGAAAGCTGCACCGCGTCAGGCTACGGGCGGCATCTTCAGGTGCTCGTAGGCCGCGGGCATGGCGACACGGCCTCGTGGAGTGCGCGAGATGAACCCCTGCTGAATGAGAAACGGTTCGTAAACGTCTTCGACGGTTTCGGGCTGCTCGCTGACTGCTATGGCCAACGTGGTGAGTCCAACCGGGCCACCTGCGAATTGCCTGCACAATGCCGACAGGATCGCGCGGTCCACCTTGTCGAGGCCGCGCTCATCGACTCCGAAGACCCGCAACGCCTCGGTCGACGTCGCCTCGTCGACCACGCCCGAACCGTGGACCTCGGCGAAGTCCCGCACGCGGCGCAGCAGACGGTTGGCGATTCGTGGAGTTCCACGACTGCGTCGCGCAATCTGCGCAGCACCGTTGCCGTCGGCCGGTATGCCGAGGATGCCGGCGGCACGAAGGACTATCGAACACAGTTCTTCTTCGTCGTAGAAGTCGAGACGACTCACGAGACCGAACCGATCACGCAACGGGCCCGTGATCATGCCGGTGCGTGTCGTGGCACCAACCAAGGTGAAGGGCGGCAATGAGAGACGAATCGACGATGCTGCAGGGCCCTTGCCAACGACGATGTCGATCTGGAAGTCCTCCATGGCCGGATAGAGAATCTCTTCGACCGGCCGCGCAAGCCGATGGATCTCGTCGATGAAGAGCACGTCACGCTCGCCGAGTTTCGTGAGGATCGCAGCCAGGTCTCCGGCGCGTTCGAGTGCGGGGCCCGACGTGACGTGCAACTGCACACCCATCTCCTGCGCGATGATTCCCGCCATCGTGGTCTTGCCGAGGCCGGGGGGGCCGGCGAGAAGGACGTGATCCGTTGCCTGGCCACGTTGACGCGCCGCGGTGAGAACGATGCCGAGGTGCTCTTTTAGTTCACGCTGACCGATGAATTCGTCGAGGAGACGCGGCCGAAGCCCGACCTCATCGCCCTCCCCCGAATTGAGATCCGGCGATACAAGTGCCTCGCCAGTGGGGTTCTTGTCGATGAACTCGTCACGCACGACGCGCCCCCAGGATGGCGAGCGCGTCACGCAGAACGCGATCGAGCGAAGAGTCAACGGCGGGCGAGAGTTCGGACATCACTTCACGAATTTCGTCGTTGCCGTAGCCAAGACCGAAAAGCGCCTCGCGCAAATCAGCGACGACGCTCGACGCCCCCGATGACGTGCCGCCCGACACTCCGTGCGACGCGGCGACGTCGAACACGTCGAACTTGCCGCGCAGTTCGACGAGCAGACGTTCGGCAGTTTTCTTTCCGACACCCGGCACCATCGTGAGCGCCCCGACATCGGACGTGATGACTATGTGATGCAGGCCCCTTGGGGAGTGCGTGCCGATGATCGCCATCGCCATCGCCGGGCCGATGCCGTGCGCGCCGAGGAGAATGTCGAAGCACTGACGATCGTCGCGGGTGGTGAAGCCGTAGAGAGTTTGGGCGTCTTCGCGAATGTGGTGATGCACGTGGAGGAAGCACTGCGTGGTGGGCTCGAGTTCAGCGAACACGCGCGGTGTGACCGCGACCAAATAGCCGATGCCCCCCACCTCGACCAGGACGGTCGACGGCGCGATTCGCTCGAGCACGGTGCCGCGAATTGAACCAATCATCGACGACCCTCGGCGGTCATTGCGCCGACCAGGCTCGGCGACATCGCGAGATGACACAAAGCAATTGCCGCCGCATCGGCAGCATCGGCCGGCTTGGGAAGACCGGCAAGGCCGAGTCGCATCTGCACCATGCGCTGAACCTGCGTCTTGTCGGCCCCACCCCAACCCGCGACGGTGTCTTTCACCTGGCTGGGCGTGTACTCGGCGACATCGCATCGACGGCGCGCGGCCGCCGCAAGTACGACGCCGCTCGCCTGCGCAACCGCGATGGCGGTGCGCACGTTGTTCTGGAAAAAGACCCGCTCGACGGCGACCGCGGTTGGTCGGAACTCATCCAGCAACGTCTCGATGTCGGCCTGCAGGACGGCAAGACGTGACGGCGTCGCACTGTCTTTGTCGGTACGCAGAACGCCAAGGGCGAGAACGCGGGCCGACCCCGAGGGCGCCGGCGCCAAGACCGCGTAACCACAACGCGTCAGGCCCGGGTCGACGCCAAGCACACAGCAACTCGGCGTCGCGGCGTCGACCGGCTGGTTCGTCGGGGCGAACATACGTTCTACCCTAGCCCGTTCGCGCGCCACCGGGGCGGATCAACCAGCGGCGCGTATGGCCCCGACGAGTTCCTCTACCGGCCGGAAGGTGAGTCCGGCGATGGCCCGGTGCACGTAGCGGACGGTGCCGGCCGCATCAATCACAAAAACGCTGCGACGCGGGAATCCAAGTGGTCCAAGGGTGCCGTAGAGGGCGGCGACCGCCTTGTCGGTGTCGGACAGCAGCGGGAATTGGAACCCGTGTTTCATCGCGAAGCGTTCGTGGCTGGCGACGTCTTGAGCCGAGACCGCAAGAACTTGTGCTCCGACATCGGTGAATTGCGCGAGGTCGTTGTTGTAACAGTTCAACTGCTTGGTGCATACGGGCGTGTCGTCACCGGGATAGAAGACGAGCACGACGGTCTGTCCTGCGTATTGCGACAACGAATACGAACGGTCACCTGTTCCGGCAAGCGTGAAGTCGGGCGCCTTGTCCCCCACTGAAAGACTCATGCCGATGCCGCCGCCATCATGTCGTCGGACATGTCAAAGTTCGAATACACGTCCTGCACGTCGTCATTGTCCTCCAGCGCGTCAATGATGCGCAACATCTTACGCGCATCGTCGAGGTCTTCGACCGGCACCAAGTTCGACGAGACCATCGTGCTCTCGGCCGAGAGCACCGCCAGTGCCGCGGCTTCGAGTGCAGCTTTCACCTCGAACACTGTCGACGGCTCGGACGTCACCCTCCAGGCGTCGCCGTCCCGCACGACATCCTCGGCACCGGCCTCGATTGCCGCAACCATGACGTCGTCTTCAGCGGCGCGACCGTCGACCAGAATGAGCCCGCGGCGCGAGAACTGCCAGCCGACCGCGCCCGGTTCGGCCATCGCACCGCCGAACTTGGAGAAAATCGCACGTACATCACCGCTGGTGCGGTTTCGATTGTCCGTGAGCACGTCGATGAGAAGTGCCACTCCGCCTGGCGCGTACCCCTCGTAGGTGATCGACTCGTACGAGGCGCCGGTCTGCTCGCCGGTGCCGCGCTTGATGGCCCGGTCGATGGCGTCGTTGGTCATCTGTGCGGCCTTTGCCTTCAGCACCATCGTACGCAACGACGCGTTGGAATCGGCGTCGCCACCTCCCTCGCGCGCGGCGACTTCTATCTGGCGAGCCAGCTTCGCGAAGAGCTTGCCGCGCGCCTTGTCGACCGCCGCTTTCTTGTGCTTGATTGTCGCCCATTTGGAATGGCCTGACATGGCTATCTCCTGTGAGTGGTGAGTGAACCCACGACGCGGTCGACGAACAGACTGTGCAGTCGTGGGTCGTCGGTGAGTTCGGGATGGAACGTGATGCCGATGATGCGGTCGGTTGCCACAGCCACCGGACAGCCGTCGTGGGTGGCGAGCACTTCGACACCTGCACCGACGTCTTCGATGATGGGAGCTCTGATAAACACCGCGGGAAACGGTGCGTCAAGGCCGTTCACGGCAATATCGGACTCGAAGCTGTCGATCTGACGGCCGTAGCCGTTGCGTCGAACGGTGATCGGCAGAGCTGAAAAGGATCTTTGGTCAGCCCGTCCGTCGAGGACCGCGCGTGCCAGAAGAATGACACCAGCGCAGGTGCCAAAGACGGGCATGCCGGCGGAGATGCGCGACGCGATGGCATCAAAGAGTCCACTGGACTCGAGGAGTTGCGACATCGTGGTCGACTCACCCCCTGGCATCGCCAGGCCGTCTATTCCTTGAAGGTCGCGAGGTAACCGCACCTGTCTCGTGGAGACCCCGGTCCGCGCAAAAGCGCGTTCGTGGGAACTAAACGCGCCCTGTAGCGCGAGAACGCCGACCGTGACGGACGAATTCGTGGTAGCAATGCCCGCGTTCACCTGGGGGCCTCGCGTTCACCATCCACGCTCCGCGTAGCGCTGGTTGATTTCGTCCATTCCGATGCCCGTCATCGGGGCGCCAAGGCCACGACTGACCTTGGCGAGGATTTCAGGATCGCGGAAGTGGGTCGTTGCCTCGACGATTGCCTTGGCACGCGGCGCCGGGTCGTCGCTCTTGAAGATGCCCGAACCGACGAATACCGCCTCGGCTCCGAGTTGCATCGCAAGGGCCGCGTCGGCCGGTGTTGCGATGCCACCCGCACAGAACAGGGGCACGGGAAGCCAGCCGGTTTCGGCGATTTCCTGAATGAGCGGCAACGGTGCTTGCAGACGCTTGGCCCACTCGAAAAGTTCGGCAGAGTCGGCCTGGGTGATCTTGCGCATGTCGCCGATGATGTTGCGCAGGTGACGCACGGCCTCGACGATGTTGCCCGTACCTGCCTCGCCTTTCGAACGAATCATCGCCGCGCCCTCGCTGATACGCCGAAGTGCCTCACCCAGATTGGTGGCTCCGCACACGAACGGCACGTCGAAGGCGAACTTGTCGATGTGGTGTGTCTCGTCGGCCGGCGTGAGGACCTCTGACTCGTCGACGAAGTCGACGCCGAGGGACTGCAGGATTTGCGCTTCGACGAAGTGCCCTATGCGCGCCTTGGCCATCACGGGGATGCTGACCGCGGCCTTGATGCCCTCGATCATCTCGGGGTCGCTCATACGCGCTACGCCGCCGTCACGACGAATGTCGGCAGGTACCCGCTCGAGGGCCATGACGGCGCACGCACCGGCGTCTTCGGCGACGCGTGCCTGATCCGGGGTCACGACGTCCATGATGACGCCACCCTTCATCATTTCTGCGAGGCCGCGTTTGACGCGGAATGTCCCGGAAACGTTGCTGGTCATGCTCTCATCGTACCGAGAGGGCCGAAATTGCCGCCATGGTGCTGCGATTTCAGGGGAACTTGACCTTGGTGGGGTCCGTGCCGGCGGGCACATCGGCACCCTTGTTCGCGCGTGGAAGTTCGATCCAAGTGCGACCCGGAGTCAACTTCACCGGTGCCCCGGCGAGGTCGGTCAGCGCAAAAACGTCGGTCTCTTTCGCGCGGCTCCACTTGCCCTTGATGAGCGAACCATTGGTGTACACCCACGCCTCACCCTCACCGATGCTCTGTGCTTCGGGACTGCGCGGGTCGGCCACACTCGCCTTGTACTGCATGTAGAGCACCACGACGTTCTTCGCATTCACTTGCGATCCGTCGGCATCCATGTGCTTGTCCTTGTCGATCGAAC
>JBEAPO010000081.1:0-3553 GCA_041164425.1 Actinomycetota bacterium | reverse complement strand
TGAACGCGTCGCCCAGCAGCGTGCGCAACGACGTGAAGCGGTCACCGACGAGTTTGTCGCCGGTGTACCTCAGACCGAGCACCTGGCAACCGGCTGCAGCGCGGTTGGCGATCACCACCGCATCATCAGGTGACAGGTTCAGATCCGCACCACGCGTGCGACCCATCGCGAAGGGCAGTGAGGGCTGCGACAGCACGGGCGCGATCATCAGGTCGTCGAGCATCATGCCGAGCGCGAAGCCGCCGCTGAAACACATTCCGATCGCGCCGACACCCGGCCCACCAAGTTCTTCGTGCAACTGTCGCGCGAGAGCACGCAGGTAGGAAATGACGGGCGACGTCTTTTTTATTGCCATTGTCGTGAATTCGCGCGACACACAGATCTTCGACATCGAACCCATGAGATATCCCTGCGACACCTCACGGCCGACCTCCCCGACGAGCAAGGGCATCACGACGGTGAACCCCGCGTCGACGACCTCCTCTGCAAATCGAAGAACCGCGGGGGTAATGCCGGGAATCTCGTGCACCACCACAACCCCGGGGCCCGTTCCCTTGCGGTAGGTCGTGTGCGTGAAGCCGGCCGCGTTGAACTCGCCGCGCTGCCAGCCCTCGAGTTCGGTCGTCGTTGTCGCCATACCTGAGTCTCCTCTGTCTACACACCCGACTTGAGCGCGGTGAGCGCCGCTTCGACGAGCAGTTCTACACCACGCCGGAGGGGCGTCGGATCGAAGTCCTGCTTGCCCATTGCCCCGTGCACATAGCGCGCGTACACCCCCTCGCTGATGACGGCGAGCCTCCACGAAGAAAACGCAACGTAGTAGCCGATGTTCGAACAATCACGTCCCGATTTCGATTCATACATGTCGACCATCTCGCGATAGGTCGGAAAGCCTTCGAGCCCCGACGGGTCGTTCTCGCGCCGCGCAGGACTCCCAGGGTCACTCCAATACACGCCGAGATAGCCGACGTCGGCCATCGGGTCACCCAACGTGCACAGCTCCCAGTCGAGCACCGCGGCGATCCGTCCGTTCTCGATATCAGCGAGACAATTACCGAACCTGTAATCACCGTGGGCGATGACCGTGCCGCGCTGTTGCGGAACATCCGCGCGCAAGAGGCGCTCGACCTCGTCGATCTCGGGTAACTCGCGCTGCTTCGAGTTCGCCCATTGGGTACTCCAACGTTTGATCTGTCGCTCGACGTACGCATCGCGCTTGGCGAGATCCCCCAGCCCCACGGCATCGACATCGATCGCGTGCAATCGAACCATCACGTCGATGAGATCCTCGGACAGTTTGCGCCGCATGCCGGGTGACAAACCCGCGGCCTTGGCCTGACCATCGAGCACCACGCCATCGACATAACCCATCACGTAGAACGGTGCATCGTTGACGCCGACGTCGTTGCACACACCCAAAGTTCGCGGCACCGGAACGTCGGTCGTGCCGACGGCCGAAATGATGCGGTGTTCGCGCGCCATGTCGTGAGCCGTTGCCAGCACATGGCCGGTGGGTGGCCGACGCAGCACGACGGTGTTTCCCGCTGCATCAGCAACGCGGTACGTGATGTTCGAGCGCCCGCCGGCGATCATGTCGAACGAGAACGGTCCGACAAGGCCATCGATGTTGTCCCCGAGCCAACGCGACACGCGCTCTTCGTGAATCACGCGACGAGACTAGTTCTACGACGGCACGGGCCGATCAGCCCGGTCGCGTGATACCGACGACGCGTTCCCACGGCACCGCACCAACTTTCACGACGTCGCCACGACGCGGTGCGTGCACCATCTTGCCGTTGCCGATGTAGATGGCGACGTGGCCGATCGGTGTGCGACTGAAGATGAGGTCGCCCGGTTGCACGGCCTGGATGGGAATGCGCGGGCCGAGTTGGTACTGGGCCTTCGAATAGTGCGGCAACGACACGCCTGCCTGTGCCCATGCGTACTTCGTGAGACCCGAGCAGTCGAACGCAACGCCCGGCGAACTGCGCGCGAACTGGTACGGCACTCCCAACTGCGCGAGAGCCGCCTGCACCGCGACACCCGCCTTCGACGACGGCGCCTTCACCTTGTACTTGGCGGCTTCGGCTTTGTACTTCGCGGCGAGCGAGGCCGAACGCTGCAGGGCCAAGTCGTCGCGTCGTGCACGTTCGATGGCCAACGCCTCGCCGAGGTCAGCTTGGGCCTTGTTCAACTTGCGCTGGTACGAATTCGCCACGTCTTCGGCCGAGTTGAACTCGGCCGTCGCGGCGTCAGCAGCCCGTTTGGCAGCCTTCTGCTTCTTCTCCAGGGCCTTGCGTTCGAGTTCGAGATCTTCAACCAACGCATCGACCTCGTCGGTGGAGTTCGCGCCCGAGTTCAGGGCGACCGCAAGCAGGTGCTCGCGCTGCACGGTGGCGTTCAGACCACCCGGGTCGGTGAGAAGTGATGTCAGGCTGTTGCTGCGACCGCCGTTCATGAACGCCTGCTGGGCCACCTTCACGAGGTCGCGGCGCATCGTCGAGAGTTCTGCTTCCTTCTGGGCCACTCGCGCCTCGGAGTCGACGATCTGCTGTTTCAGATCGTCCTGCATGGCAACCGCCTCGGCGTATCTCTCGGAGGCGACGTCCATCTGCGCCTCCAACCTGTCGAGCTCGTCGAGCAGGGCGTTCACCTGGTTCTGGATGTTCGCCGACGATGCACTGACCGACGCCGACATCGGCACCGCGACGCCGAGAAGCGACGCGCACCCGAGGACGAGTGCAATCAGTCGGGCGCGGGGGCGAGCGAACATGACCCGATTGATTCTACGGAGATGACAAAAGTGGGGGTCCGCAGACCCCCACTTTCGACAAATTCTTCATTTGTTCAGTGCACTTTTCGCGCCTTTTCGCGCGAAAACACGTCTCGCAAGCGTGTCAACTGACCTTGACGACGATTTTCTTCGTGCCCTGACCCTTCGGAATCGAACAAACGAATCGGCGAGTGTTGCCATTCGCTGCAACACATTGATTGCCATTATCTTTGTTCACGATGTCCGGAGCGGTCTGACCGGTGACGAGAGAGATGACTCCCGAATCCGGACCCTGTCCATCGAGGATCACCGTCACCGCGCTCTGTTCACCGGTGCACGATGACCCCGCTGCGAGACCCGACTGCGGTGCCGTCGCACACGTGCCACCGACTCCGTTCACGCTGACAGCTGCGGTTGAAGTTGGATCGACAGTGATTTCCAACGTCGTGTTCGCTGCACTGCTACCCGACGAACTGCTGCCGGAATTCGAGGAACCGCTGCTTCCCGAGTTGTTGTTCGAGGAACTGCCACCCGAGATGCCGGTCCACTTCGACGAATAGACCTTGAACTGGAGAACCGAGCGGTTGTAGCCGTTCGTCGACGGTGAGCCGACGCCGGTGAGTGACATTTCGAGGTAATTGTTACCACTCGAGATGAATTCGTCCCAGGTGAAACCAGCGAGCTCACCGACCGTCTTGCCGGTCGCTTCGGGGTAACCACCCTTGGCAAAATGCGCCGGCTTGTGTCCCGAGAGACAGGACTTCAAGTCGAGAGTCATGT
>JBEAPO010000080.1:0-6156 GCA_041164425.1 Actinomycetota bacterium | reverse complement strand
ACCTCCGACCCTTTCCTGCGCGACGACGGCGCACGATGAGCTTCTGCGATGGCTTGTTGTTGTTGCGGGTGCGGCCCTCGGGCTTGCCCCACGGGGACACCGGCGGACGACCGCCGGAGGTCTTGCCCTCGCCACCACCGAGCGGGTGGTCGACAGGGTTCATGGCCACACCGCGGGTCTGCGGGCGCACGCCCTTCCAGCGGTTGCGGCCGGCCTTGCCGATCTTGACGAGTTCATGTTCGGCGTTGCCGACTTCGCCGACCGTTGCGCGGCAGTCAAGAAGCACGCGGCGCATTTCGGTCGAGGGAAGACGCAGCGTGGCGAAGTCGCCGTCCTTGGCGACGAGCTGCACGCCCATGCCGGCGGAGCGACCCATCTTGCCGCCCTGGCCCGGGCGCAGCTCGACGTTGTGCACCACGGTTCCGACGGGCATGTAGCGCAGCGGCATCGCGTTTCCGGGCTTGATGTCGGCACCGTGTCCGCTCTCGACATGGGCCCCGACCTCGAGACCCTTCGGGGCGATGATGTAGCTCTTCGTGCCGTCTGCGTAGTGCAGCAGCGCGATGCGACAGGTGCGGTTCGGGTCGTACTCGATGGCCGCGACCTTGGCGGTCACGCCGTCCTTGTTTCGCTTGAAGTCGATGATGCGGTACTGACGCTTGTGTGCGCCGCCCTTGTGGCGCGCCGTCTTGCGGCCGTACGAGTTGCGTCCACCGGTGTTGTGCTTCGGTGCGAGCAGCGACTTCTCGGGCGATGTCTTCGTGATCTCCGAGAAGTCGGAGACGGTCTGGAAACGACGTCCGGGGCTGGTGGGCTTGCGCTTGCGAATTGCCATGGGGTGCTCAGCTTTCGAACAGCGGGATCTTGCTGCCCGCCTCGAGGGTCACGATCGCGCGCTTCGACGCGGGCCGCTGTCCCAGTCGGTTGGTGTTGCGGGTGCGCTGGAACTTGCCCTTGCGGTTGAGCGTGTTCACCTTGAGCACCTTGACGCCCCAGATCGCCTCGATGGCATCGTGGATCTCGGGCTTGGACGCATCGACGTGCACCTGGAAGGTGTAGACGTCGGTCTCCATCAGGCCGTAGCTCTTCTCAGAGACGATCGGCCGGATGATGATGTCGCGGGGGTCTTTCACCGCGTCACCTCCTTGGTTGCGGGCAGCGCATCCTTCGAAAAGACGATCCACTCGTTGCAGAGAACGTCGTAGGCGTTCAGCTCGCCGGTGAGGATGAGCTGCACCTCGGGAAGGTTGCGGAAGTTCTTGATTGCGAGGTCGTCGCCACCGCTGACCACGACGAGCACGCGACCCGACACGCCGAGGGCCGACAGGGCCTTGATCGCGTCTTTGGTGCTCGGCGCGGTGAAACCCCACGAGTCGACGACGACCAACTTGCCGTTCGCGTTGCGATCGCTGAGCGCCGACGCGAGAGCGAGACGCACCATCTTCTTGGGCGTCTTCTGCGTGTACTTGCGCGGCTTCGGGCCGAGTGCGATGCCGCCGCCCGAGAAGTGCGGTGCACGGGTCGAACCCTGACGGGCTCCGCCGGTGCCCTTCTGGCGGAACGGCTTCTTGCCGCCGCCCGACACTTCGGCGCGGGTCTTCGTGCTCTGTGTTCCGGAACGACGGTGTGCGAGCTGTGCGGTCACGACCTGGTGCATCACCGGAACGTTCGGCTGCACACCGAACAGTTCGTCGGCGACGTCGACGCTTCCCGCGTCCTTGCCGGCCGTGTTCTTCATTGCGATCGATGCCATTGCAATCACTTCGCCTTCACTGCGTTGCGGACGATGACGACGCCGCCGTTCGGGCCCGGAACGGAGCCCTTCACCAGCAGCAGGCCGCGCTCGGGATCTGCCTGCACGACTTCGAGGTTGAGAGTGGTCACCTGCTCGTTGCCCATGTGACCGGCCATGCGAAGACCCTTGAACACGCGACCGGGGAACGAGCACGAACCAATCGAGCCCGGTGCACGGTGGTGCTTGTGGTTGCCGTGGCTCGCGCCCTGGCCGTTGAAGTTGTGGCGCTTCATGCCGCCTGCAAAGCCCTTGCCTCGGCTGACGGCGGTGACGTCGACTTTCTCGCCCGCGGCCATCACGTCGGCGGCAATTTCCTGTCCGACCTCGAAGCCGTCGACCGAGTCGAGACGCAACTCGACGAGACGACGTCCCGGCTCGACACCGGACTCACCTGCATTCGCGAAGTGGCCCTGCTCTGCCTTGGTCAGCTTCGATGCCTTCTTGTGTCCGTAGGTCACCTGGAGTGCGGCGTACCCGTCACGCTCGGTGGTCTTGACCTGGACGACACGTACCGGCTCGACGCGCAGCACGGTGACTGGGATGACTCGCTGGTCATCTCCCCACACCTGTGTCATGCCGACTTTTTCGCCGACGATCGCTTTTTGTGCCATGGCGGCAACCTCTGTCTCGTTGTTCCTGAACTGCTGATTCACGCAAATGCTCCGGCAACATGGCTGTTGCCGGAGCACCGGTCCTTGTTGTGCCGCGTGGTTCCGACTCGGATTGCTCCTTGCCGGCCTTCGCAGACGTCGATTGGAGATCGACGATCGATCTGGCTTCCCGGGCCGAGGCCCGAAACGCACGGAAGAGGGACGCTATCGGCGTTTCTTGGGCACGCCACCTGTCGCATCGGTCAAAGATTCGTGCCGCCAGGAGGACTGAAGTGAAGTCTTTTAATTGTATTTTACAATTACTTACCGTGGGTAACGCTGACTGAGCCACTCAACGACGACATCCATGGCCTCGCGGCGGTGACCCTCCAGATAATGGGGTGCACCCTTCATCTCCACATACGTCCGGTCGTCGGCACCCGATGCCTCGACTATTTCTCTCGCCTGCCAGAGGCGAATCTCGGTGTCGGCGGTCGGGTGCACCAACAACGTGGGCACGGTCACGCCCGGCATCGTGTCGGCAAGCTTCGCGTGGCTCGACATCCCCGACCACGTCGACAGCCACCCGCGGGCAGTCATCGTGCGTGCCAGTCCGCCGCGACCGTAGTTCGCCTCGAACGGGTCGGGAAACGCGAACAACGACCCCATCGGCCGGTCGTCCGGGTCGATCGACAGATCGAGGTACGCAGGGTCGGCCAGAGTGCGGTTGATCACCATGTACTTGCCGAACACCCGACGTGCGCGCAGGTCACGCCATGCGCGCACGTCGGCCGACTTGTCGACTCCGCGCAACGACGCACCCGCCGTGTCGGCGTCGGCGATCGACTGCTTCGCGATCGCGTCGATGCGCGCCACGCGCGCGACCTGGGCCGCGCGGTACGTGGCGAGCCAGTCCTTGTCGTAGGTGCACGGCTCCGGCCACGGACGCCAGCCGTTGTCGGGGTTGTACATGTCGAGCTCGGGAACGGTCGAGAAGGGGTCGTTCTCGTCGGCCACCGACGGGTCGATCACCTGCAGCATGAAGACACCCTCGCCGGGGTGGGCCGCCATTCCCACCCAGCCGTCGCCGATGCCGAGACCCGCGTTCGCCATCGCCATCAGCGAGCCGCCGCCGGAGTTGCCGAGAAGCACCACTGCCTCGGCACCCCGCGATCGAACGAAGTCGTGCGCGGCCTGCACGTCGACGATGCACGCCTCGTGCAGGCAGTCGGTGTCGTTGTTCATGTAGCGCGTGCCGAAACCGAGCACCGCGTAGCCGGCGGCCGCCAGCAGAGGACACGCATAGTGCACGCTGAAGTCGCCGCGCGGGTGCGACAAGATGACCGCCGTCTTCCATGTGCCGGTCGGTGGGGTCCACAAAATGCCGCGCACCAGCGCGCCGTCGGGGGTGATGATGCGCACCGACTCGCGACGAGGTTCGATCGACGGGGCGTCCTCGGGCAGCGGCCAGTAGTTCAGCCCGAAGGGACGGCCGCCGCCGAGATGGGCATCGAGCGGAGTTGCACCTGACATGGCGCTCATCTTGTCACCGCATTTCGCGGCGGCTGTTCGGCCTATGCCGGTCCAATAACCGGCACCCGGATCACTCGCTCGGTCGCGCCACCAGGGTTGCCGTCAACGTGCGCTGCTCACCGTCGCGCTCGACCACGATCTTGACCTCGTCACCAGGGGCCAGATCGCGAATGGTCGCGATCAAGGCGTTCTGACCGGTGATCGGCTGGTCGTTGATCTCGAGAATCACGTCGCCGACAGCGAGTCCGGCCTTGTCGGCGGGTGAATCGGCGGCAACTTCCGCCACCACGGCACCGGTACCGCCGTCGTCACGATTGCCGAGCGCGATGCCGAGGTAGCCCTGCGCACGATCCTCGCCACCGGCGACGGCGCGCAACTGGTCGGCGACGCGAAGAACCTCGCCGACTCCGATCGCAAAGCCGATGTTGTTCGCCGCGGTGTCAAAGCCGCTGCGCGCGACTGCAGTGTTCACCCCGATGACCTGACCATTCAGGTTGATGAGCGGCCCGCCCGAGTTGCCCGACGAAATCGCGGCATCGGTCTGAATGAGCCGGTCGAGTGCACCGGCATCGATCTCCAGCGTGCGGTTCAGGGCCGAGATGATCCCTGACGTGACGCTCGGTCCGCCGTCGAGGTCGAGTGCGTAGCCGACGGCCACAACAGGATCACCGACAGCAAGGCTGTCGGGGTCGGCAAAGGTCGCGGCAACGAGACCTTCCGGTGCCGCATCGAGCTTGACGAGCGCGAGGTCGTTGCCTGCGTCCGAGGCGAGCACTTTTGCCGACACCGCCTCGGTCGCACCGCTCAGGCGCACCCGCACCTGCGTCGCACCCTCGATGACGTGGTGGTTGGTGATGATCTCGCCGTCGGACGACACGATGATGCCGGTTCCGGTGGAACGTCCGCCGCCCGCGCTGGCCTGGATGGTCACGACGCTCGGCGCAATGGTTGCTGCCGCCCGGGCGACGTTCGTGTCGCCGACGTCCTCGGGCTTCACCGGTGCCGCCGTCACGAGCGGGCCACCCGTCGAGCCGCCCGATGAATCGTCAGTGACCGCCGCGCCGAGCAGACCTCCGAGAAGTCCGCTGCCGAATGCCATCGCCACTATCGCGAGGGCGACCACGAGTCTCGATGCGCCATTCTTCTCCTGCGGCGGCTGAGGCGGGGTATTCATCCAGAGGCTGTCGCTCATGCGCCCATGTCTATAGGCACGCCGGCGCGAGCGGGACGCGGCACGTCGAAGAAATCGGTAAGAAAACGCACGAAGGGCGGCCTTGCGGCCGCCCCCGATGCTGGTTCACGAGTCCCGGCGGAGCCGGGCCGCATCAACCGATCTTGATCTCGATGTCGACACCCGCGGGGATGTCGATGCGCTGCAGCGCCTCGATCGTCTTGTTGTTGTGCTCGACGATGTCGATGAGACGCTTGTGGATGCGCATCTCGAAGTGCTCGCGCGAGTCCTTGTCGACGTGCGGGCCGCGAATGACCGTGTAGCGGTGCTTCTCGGTCGGCAGCGGAATCGGTCCGCGGATCTTCGCGTTCGTCCGCGTGACGGTCTCCACGATCGCCCTCGTCGACTTGTCGAGGTTGTCGTGGTCGAACGCCTTGAGGCGGATGCGGATGCTCTGGGTGGCCATGTCGTTCGCGATCCTTACTTGATGATCTTGGTGACGCGGCCGGCACCAACAGTGCGGCCACCCTCACGAATAGCGAAACGCAAACCCTCGTCCATCGCGATCGGCTTGCCCAACTCCACCGTCATCGTCACATTGTCGCCAGGCATCACCATCTCCGTGCCCGACGGCAACTGAATCGTGCCCGTCACATCGGTCGTGCGGAAGAAGAACTGCGGACGGTAATTGTTGAAGAACGGCTTGTGACGGCCACCCTCCTCCTTCGTCAACACATACACCTGACCCTCGAAATTCGTGTGAGGCGTGATCGAACCCGGAGCACACAGCACCTGGCCGCGCTCCACATCCTCTTTCTTCGTGCCACGAAGCAGAGCGCCGATGTTGTCGCCCGCCTGACCCTCATCGAGCAGCTTGCGGAACATCTCGACACCCGTGCAGGTCGTCTTCTGCGTGTCGCGCAGACCGACGATCTCGATCTCGTCGCCGGTGTGAACCTTGCCCTGCTCCACCTTGCCGGTCACGACCGTGCCACGACCGGTGATCGTGAACACGTCCTCGATCGGCATCAAGAACGGCTTGTCGAGGTCGCGCTTCGGCTCCGGAA
>JBEAPO010000079.1:0-3124 GCA_041164425.1 Actinomycetota bacterium | reverse complement strand
AGTTCGTCACGGGTGACGTCGAACAAACTCGCCATGCATTCAGGCTACGACCTCAGCGCAGGTGAGGCTGGGCAAGACGTTCGTAGTCGTCGATGCGCGTGCGCAGCACGTCGATGCTCGCCGTCCAGAACGCTTCCTTGGTGACGTCGAGGTCGAATGCAGCGCCGAGTTCCTCGGCGGTGTCCATGCCGGCACGCGACAACACGGTGTCGTAGCCGTCGCGGAAGCGCTCGGGGTTTTCCTGATACTTGGCATACAGGCCGAGGCCGAACAACAGACCATAGGTATATGGCCAGTTGTAGAAGTGGCTGCCGTAGTAGTGGGGCTTGAGCACCCACATGTGCGGGTGGCGGGTCGACGGGTCGATCCCGTCGCCGTAGGCGCTCGCCTGCGCATCGAGCATCATCTCGTTCAACTCGCTCACGCCGAGCGTGCGGCGCTGGCGGCGCGCGAACACTTCGGTCTCGAAGAGGAACCGTGAGTGGATGTCGACGACGACTTGGGCCGCACCGATCAGGTTCACGTCCAAGAGTGCGAGGCGCTCGTCTCCTGTGAGACGGGACAGACCTTCCTCGACGACGAGGGTCTCGCAGAAGATGCTCGCGGTCTCGGCGAGTGCCATCGGCACGCGCTTCTGCAGCGCGGTGCGTGGCGCGAGTTGGGTGTTGTGATACGCGTGGCCGAGTTCGTGTGCGGTGGTCTGTGCCGAGTCCACGCTGCCGGACCAGTTGAGGAGAACGAGCGAGCGATCCCCGACGAAGGGCATGCAGAATGCTCCGCCAACTTTGCCCTCGCGCGGCTCGGCGTCGAGCCAGGCTTCATCGATCGAGCGGTCGACGAGGTGGGCGAGATTGGAGGAGTAGTTGGCGAATGCGCCCTTCACGAGTGAGATGCCCTCGTCCCAGGAGATCTTTCCCGGCGAGATCGACAGTGGTGCGAACAGGTTCCACCAGGAAAGTCCGTTGGTGTCGCCGTGCAGGCGACCTTTCACGCGCATCCAACGACGGAAGTCGGGGAGCGAAGAGTGCACGGCGGCCTGCATCGCGTCGAAGGTGGCCCGGCTGACCGAGTTGCCGTACAGCGAGGCATCGAGTGGTGACGTCCAGTTGCGGCGCTTGTTGACGATGTTGGCCTCACCCTTGATGCTGTTCATCGCGGCTGCACACGCAACGGCAATCGTCGGCCACGCGCGCATCTCGGCGTCGTAGGCGGCCTTGCGCACGGCGACGTCACCGTCGGTGGCGAGACCTCGGATGGCAGCCATCGGCATGGTCTGCGTGCCGCTCGGCAAGTTCACCTCTGCGGTGAGTTGTGAGGTGAGATCTCCCTGGAGTCGACCCCACGACGAGGAGCCCGTCGTCGAGAGTTCCGCAAAGAGACCTTCCTCTGATTCCGACATCTGGTGCTCGGCACGATCCTGCAGGCGCGTGAGGGGCCCGAGGTGTTCGCGCGCTTCGTTGCTGACGAGGGCGAGGTCGCTCGCGCCGAGGCTCGCGACCCATTCGGCGAGTCGGGCAAGCAGAGGCGAGACGCGAGCGTCCAGGTTCTCGAGTTCGCTCAGGAGTCCCTGCGCGCGCTCGTCGCGGGAATCGGTGCTGACGGTGGCATAGACATACGAGAGCAGGATCTCGGAATCGGCGACCGTGGAGTTGAACGCCTGGATGGTGGCGTCTGCGGCCTGGCCGTCTGCCGCGGTCGGGGTGCGGTGTTCGACGGCGCGGATGTTGTGTTCCTCGAACAGTGCCTCGAGTCGGGTGATCGAGGCTCCGAGTCGCTCCATCGAGTCGGTGAAGGTGCGGGATTCGAAACTCTCGTGGACGTCGGCCACTGACCAGCGGGGCAGTGGTGCTTCGTGGGTGTTCGTCATGCCATGGAGGCTAGATGACGTCACCGACGAACGCACGTTGCTGGTGGTGCGCAACGAAGCCGAGTGTTCGGTACATCGACACGGCGCGTTCGTTCGTCGAATCGACGTACAGCATCCCGACGGGTGCGCCGATTTGATGCAGGTAGCGCAGTCCGCTCACGGTGAGTTGTCGGCCGAGACCGCGACCGGCGAAGTCGGGATCGACGGCGATCACGTAGATCTCGCCGAGCACGGGTTGTGTGTCGAGGTGCACCTTGGTCCAGCAGAATCCGGCGAGCTCGCCGTCGATTTCGTGCAGCAGGAATCCATTTGGATTGAACCAGGGTTGCTGCTGACGCGAGCGCAGGATGTCGAGTGTCCATGCGCCTTGTTCGGGATGCGCGGCAAAGGCGCGGTTGTTCACGCGTAGCCAGGCGTCTTCGTCCTGGCCGACTCGGAATGGTCGCGTCACGATCGTCGGCGTCGGTGCAGATATCGGAAGGGGCACGCGCATCTGCACGGCGAGGCGGCCCTCGCTCAGTCCCGCATGATGTGCGAGATCAGCATGCATCGCCGTCGGTTCGAACACCCACCAGTGCACGCGCCCGCCGCCCTCTGAGGCGATGATGCGCAACGCTTCGTCAAGGAGCTCTGGCCCGATCGTTGACATCTCATAGCGGTGGTGTGGAGACACGATCACGTCGAGTGACCACGAGTCATTCCCGCGGGATACCTGGCAGTAGGCGACGAGATGGTCGTGTCCGCGAATCCACGCCAGCAGTCCGGCATAACCGGGGCGACCGCCTTCGCGCAGGTCGATCCACAGGTGGTCGGAAAGCGGTCGTTGGCCGTCGGCTCGTTCGACTTGGCGAAGGAGTTCGTCGACATCGGCCATGTCCCCGTCGACGAGTCGACGCTTGATTTCGAGGACCGCCATTGCGTTCAGGCTACCGAGGGGTCGTTGAGTAGTGTTCGCCCCGTGGCGGCACGGAAAGCAACGAAGAAGGTCGTCAAGAAGGCGACGAAGAAGGCCGTCGCCAAGAAGCCTGCTGCTCGCAAGCCGGCGAAGAAGGTGCGGGATCGGGCGACGGAGGTCTTGCGCCGACTGAAGACCATTTATCCCGAAGCCGTGTGTGAGCTCACGCATGAGAACGCATTCCAGTTGCTCGCCGCCACGATCCTGTCCGCGCAGTGCACGGATGCGCGCGTGAACATGGTGACGCCGGCGCTGTTCGCGAGTTACCCCACGCCGCAGTCGATGGCCGTTGCCAACATCGG
>JBEAPO010000078.1:0-5043 GCA_041164425.1 Actinomycetota bacterium | reverse complement strand
AACTGCGACCGCGCAGGATGCACAAGCAGTGTGTGGGGCTATACGAGGCGAAGTGCGGGCTTCTCACGGGAACGACGCGGCAAAGGGCGTGCGGATTCAGTACGGCGGGTCGGTGAAGGCCGCGAACATCGCCGAATTGATGGCCCAGCCTGACATCGACGGGGCTCTCGTGGGTGGCGCCAGCCTGGATGCAGACGAATTTGCACGCATCGTGAAGTTCCGGCTTCATCGTGCGTAACGGCCCCGTACTGCTTGTCGGAGTCCGTGCCGCCTGACAGGCGGCTCTTCACATCCGTCTCATCTTCTGTTAATTTGCACTCACCAGATATCAGGTCCCGTGGACCTGCGCGATGTCGCTTCTGCGACGAAAAAGGGGAGAGCACATGAAGAAAACCCGCAAGCGGGTCGTCCTGGCGTGCGCGGTCGGCTTTTCGCTGATCGCGGCGGCGTGTGGCGACGACGACGGCGGCGAAACCGCCGACACGACGGCCGTTGCGACGGACGATACGACGGCGACGGCAGACACCACGGCACCCGCTGGTGACGCAGTCGTGGTCTATGCAGCCGAACAGGAATACACCTCGTACAACAACGGTGCGGCCGATCAGGGCTTGTTCGCGAACACGCTCGTGTTGAACCAGCTGTTGCCTGGTCCGATTTATTTCAACCCTGATGCCACCAACAAGGTATACGAGCCAATTGCATCCGCGGTCAACGTGACGAGCGAAGAGCCGTTCACGGTCGAGTACGTCCTCAACCCCGACGCGGTGTGGAGCGACGGCGAAGCGATCGACTGTGACGACTTCGTCCTTGTCTGGCGTTCGAGCAACGGCAAGGACGGAAACCGCAAGGACGAAACCGGTGCGGAAGTGACGGACGAAGAAGGAAACCCGGTGCCGGTGTGGAATACCGCCAGCACCACCGGTTACGAACTCGTCGACAGTGTCACCTGCTCGGAAGACCAGAAGACCGTCACGACCGTCTACTCGAAGATCTTTGCCGACTGGAGGACGCTGTTCGGTGGTCTTCTGCCGGCACACGTCGTCGAGCGTGAGTCCGGTGTTGCCGACCTCACTGCCGAACTGTCGGATGCCGACCTCTACAAGGTGGCTGATTTCTGGAACACAGGTTTTGTCGGATTCACACCCGAGATCGCCGTTTCCGGTGGCCCCTACGTCATCACGGAATTCACGACGGGCCAGAGCCTGACTCTCGAGCGCAACCCGAACTGGTGGGGCGAACCGGCGAAGGCGGCAAAGATCATCTTCCAGCAGGTGCCTGACGCAACCCAGCAGCCGGCAGCTCTGCAGAACGGTGAAGTAGACGTCATCACGCCGCAGCCGAACGTCGACCTGGTCGAGCAGATCAAGGCGATCGAAGGCGTCAACGTTCAGTTCGAGGCCGGAACGGTATTCGAGCACTACGACCTCAACTTGAAGAACGAGCACCTGAAGAGCCTGAAGGTTCGCCAGGCCGTCGCCGCCTGCATCGACCGCGAAGAGATCGTCACGACGCTCTATCGAAGTGTTGACCCTGGGGCGCAGGTTCTGAACAACCGCATCTTCATGCCGAGCTCGCCTAGCTACAAGGATGGCAGCGGTCAGTTCGCCAAGCGTGACGTCGCGCTTGCAAAGTCGCTGCTTGAAGAAGACGGTTACGTTCTTGGTGATGACGGTTACTACGCAAAGGGTGGCAAAAAGTTGTCTCTGCGTCTCGGTCGCCGCGATCCGAACCCGCGTCGTCAGCAGACGAACGAGCTCGCATCCGCAGCCTGCAAGGAAGCGGGCATCGAGTTGACCGACGACCCGGCCGAGGACTTCAACGCCGTGCGCCTGCCCGCAGGTGACTACGACATTGCCCTCTTTGCTTGGGTTGCGTCGGTTGCCCTCGCGAGCAACAACTCCATCTACTTGCCGGCCGAACAGGGCGGCGGTCAGAACTGGAACGGCTACGTCAACGAGAAAATCGTCGAGCTTTCCGACGCCGCGGACTCTGAACTTGACGAGGCCAAGCGCGCCGACATCTACAACCAGATGGACCAGATCATCTGGGACGACATGGTGACTATCCCGCTGACCCAGTGGACTGAGCTCTACGCAAACGCCGGAACGGTTTCGGGAGTCGCCCCGAACAGCTTCGCCGGTGTCACGTGGAACGCGGAGACCTGGACCAAGTAGCAAGCCACTGAACGGCACGAACGTGAGGTGGGCGGGGGTGACCCCGCCCACCTCCGCGCGTGGGGAGGACACCGTCAGTGACGGCATTTATCATTCGCAGGTTGCTCATTGCGGTTCCTGTGTTGTTTCTCGCGAGCGTCTTCACGTTTTTTCTCGTGATCAATTCCGGTGATCCGCTCGAGAACCTGCGAGCAAAGCCCGGGATCTCGCCCCAAGTCATTCGTAACGAGGAAGTGCGACTCGGCCTCGACAAGCCTTTCGTCGAGCGGTACACGCAATGGGCGGGTGACTTCATCACGGGCGACCTGGGTAAGGACATGAAGAATCGTCCCGTGTGGCCGCAACTGTGGTCGGCCATCAAATACACCCTGCGCCTCGTGCTGATCGCGGAGCTCATCGCCATTTCTATCGGCCTGATGATCGGCATCGTTAGCGGTGTTCGTCAGTATTCGGGCTTCGATTATTCGACAACCTTCGTGTCGTTTCTCTTCTTCTCTCTGCCCGTATTCTGGTTTGCCAACCTTCTCAAGGTATTTGGCGCGATCAAGTTCAATGATTGGTTGGAGAACCCGGGAGTCTCCGTGGTTTTCGCCGTCGTGATCACCGCGGTCTTCGGTGGCTCTTTTTATCTGATCGGTCGCAAGCGTGAGCGGCTGCGCGTGGCAAAACCCGGTGCGCGATACAAGTGGTCCGGGATCTCGCTGGGAATCACCGCACTCGTGATGCTGTCGGCCATGTTTTACTTCAAGAACCGCGAGTACGGCCGGTTCGTAAAGACGCTCGGCTCGGAACCCCGAGATTTGTCCGACAGTTTGCCTTCGCGACTTTGGGGCTATGTCGGACACGGTGTACTGCCCGTGATCGTGTTGTTCACGATTTCCTATGCGGGCTACAGCCGCTATATGCGTGCATCGATGCTGGAACAACTGAATGCAGATCACGTGCGTACGGCTCGTGCCAAGGGGATTTCAGAGACGCGCGTGATCATGCGCCACGCCTTTCGCAACGCCTTGATCCCGATTGCGACCATCGCAACGTTGAGTTGGGGTGGTCTCATCGCGGGCGCTGTGATCACCGAGCGGGTCTTTGCATGGAACGGCATGGGTGACTTTTTCCTCGACTCGTTGTCGAATCCGACCCCCGACCCGAACCGCCTTCTCGCATTCGTGATGATCACCGCCACGTTCACCATCGTTTTCAACATCGTCGCCGACATCATCTATGCGATTCTCGACCCCCGAATCCGGGTGAGCTGACATGACGACGATTGCCGGGTCTCACGACGCCGAATTTGCGGTCGAAGTTCGGTCCCAGTGGCGCACCGTCGTGCGTCGATTTCTGCGACACAAGTTGGCAATGATCAGCTTGATCACATTGACGGTCATCTTTCTCGCATCGATATTCGGGAAATTCATATGGCGTTTCGACTACATGGAGCGGGACACCGCGAATCTCTCGAAAGCACCCTCGTGGACGCATCCGTTCGGCACCGACTCACTGGGCAAGGACATGCTCGCTCTCACCTTGCGTGGTGCCCAGCGTTCGATCCTCATCGCACTCATGGTCTCGGTCCTCTCGACGACGATCGGTGTCACTCTCGGTGCAATCGCGGGATATTTCAGGGGTTGGACCGACGCGATCATCATGCGCATCACCGACTTGTTGTTGACGATCCCGCTGTTGATTCTGGCGGGCTGCATCGCTTGGCAGTTCGACGGTGGAGGCTCGTGGTGGCTCTTGTCGCTGATCCTCGGCGTCCTCAGTTGGCAGGGGACCGCCCGCATCGTACGTGGCGAGTTCCTCTCGCTAAGGGAGAAGGAGTTCGTCGAGGCGGCACGAGCGATCGGTGTCACCGACCGAAGAATCATCTTTCGTCACGTACTGCCGAATGCTCTCGGGCCGATCATCGTGTCGGCCACATTGTCGATTGCCGGAGCGATCCTCGTCGAGACGGCCTTGTCGTACCTTGGCCTCGGTGTGAAAGCACCAGATTCTTCCCTTGGGCTTCTGGTGAGCGATTACCAGGCTGCGTTCCAGACACGTCCGTGGTTGTTCTGGTTTCCGGGAGTCTTCATCATTCTCATCTGTCTCAGCGTGAATTTCGTTGGGGACGGACTGCGTGACGCCTTCGATCCCAAGCAGACAAGGGTGCGAGCATGACCGACCCGCTCGTGCAGGTGCGTGATCTGTCCGTTGAGTTCCCGACCGACGATGGCGTTGTGTGCGCGGTTAGGGGCGTTTCGTTCGATTTGCACCGGGGCGAAGTGCTGGGCATCGTTGGCGAGAGTGGTTGTGGGAAGTCGGTGACGAACCTCGCGATCATGGGTCTTCTCCCGAAAACCGCGCGGGTCAGCGGCTCGGTGCGGATCGACGCCGACGAGGTGATCGGACGGTTCCCCAACGAGATGCGCGAAATTCGCGGCAAGCGAATCGCGATGATCTTTCAGGATCCGATGACGTCGCTGAATCCCGTCTATACGGTGGGATGGCAGTTGGTCGAGACGATCCGTGCCCACAATCCCATGAAGAAGGCGGCTGCGCGGGCGAAGGCCGTCGACCTTCTGCGGCTCGTCGGGATTCCGAATCCCGACGTTCGCTTCGATTCGTATCCACACGAATTTTCGGGAGGCATGCGACAGCGCGTCGTCATCGCGATGGCCATCGCAAACGATCCTGAGGTGTTGATTGCTGACGAGCCGACGACCGCCCTCGATGTCACCGTGCAGGCACAGATTCTCGACACCCTCCAGCGCATTCGTCGGGAGACGGGTACGGCCATCATTTTCATCACGCACGATCTCGGTGTTCTCGCGGGTATGGCCGACCGTCTGTTGGTGATGTACGCAGGTCGAGTCGTCGAATCCGG
>JBEAPO010000077.1:0-3190 GCA_041164425.1 Actinomycetota bacterium | reverse complement strand
CCAGGACTGGTGGCCCGCCGATTGGGGCCACTACGGCGGACTGATGATCCGCATGGCGTGGCACGCGGCTGGCACCTACCGCGTGGCCGATGGTAGAGGTGGCGCGAACACCGGCAATCAGCGGTTCGCACCGTTGAATTCGTGGCCCGATAACGCCAACCTCGACAAGGCGCGTCGACTTCTGTGGCCGATCAAGAAAAAGTACGGCAACAAGATCAGCTGGGCCGACCTCATGATCCTCGCCGGCAACGTCGCCTACGAATCGATGGGCCTCGAAACATTCGGCTTCAGTTTCGGTCGAGTCGACATTTGGCACCCCGAGAAGGACATCTATTGGGGCGCCGAAAAGGAATGGCTCGAATCAGGCCGTTACTCCGGTGACGACCGTGACAGCCTCGAGAATCCGCTCGCTGCCGTGCAGATGGGACTCATCTACGTGAATCCGGAAGGCGTCGGAGGCCAACCCGATCCGTTGCGCACCGCCCAAGACATGCGCGTGACGTTCGCGCGCATGGCGATGAACGACGAAGAGACGGTTGCGCTCACCGCCGGTGGCCACACCGTCGGCAAGGCACACGGCAACGGCAGTGCCGCCAACCTCGGCCCCGCACCCGAAGGTGCCGATGTGCACGAGCAGGGCCTCGGGTGGATGAACCACTCGACGCGCGGCGTCGGACGCGACACCGTGACCTCTGGCATCGAGGGTGCGTGGACGACGAACCCGACGACATGGGACAACGGCTATTTCGATCTTCTCTTCAAGTACGAGTGGGAGGTCACGAAGAGCCCTGCTGGCGCCAATCAGTGGCATCCAATCGGCATCGCCGAATCGGACATGCCTGTCGACGTCGAGGATCCATCGATCCGTCGCATGCCGATCATGACCGACGCCGACATGGCGTTGATCAAGGACCCGGAGTACCGCAAGATCTCCGAGCGGTTCCACAAGGATCCGGAGTACTTCTCCGAGACGTTCGCTCGCGCGTGGTTCAAGTTGACTCACCGTGATCTCGGCCCGAAGTCGCGCTATATCGGCCCCGAAGTGCCCACCGAAGACCTCATCTGGCAGGACCCGGTACCGGCGGGGCCAACAGGGTGGGACATCGGCGCTGCAAAGGCGCGCATCGCTGCCAGCGGCCTCGGTGTCGGTGATCTCGTGTCGACGGCGTGGGACAGCGCGCGCACCTACCGCGGATCCGACATGCGAGGGGGTGCCAACGGCGCCCGCATCCGTTTGGCACCGCAAAAGGATTGGGAGGGCAACGAGCCCGCACGCCTCGCGAAGGTGCTCGACGTGCTCGGCCCGATTGCCAACGACATCGGTGCGAGCCTCGCGGACATCATCGTCTTGGCCGGAAACGTCGGAGTCGAGATGGCCGCGAAAGCTGCCGGCTTCGACGTCGAGGTTCCCTTCATGGCAGGTCGGGGTGATGCGACACAGGACCAGACCGACATCGAATCGTTCGCCGTGTTGGAACCAAAGCACGACGGTTACCGCAATTGGTCGACAACCGAACTCGCCCCGTGGTCGCAGGACATGATGCTCGACCGCACCCAACTGATGGGCCTGACGGCGCCCGAGATGACTGTGCTCGTTGGCGGGATGCGCGTACTTGGGACCAACCATGGCGGAGGATCGCACGGCGTCTTCACCGACCGTGTCGGCGCGCTCACGAACGATTTCTTCGTGAACCTGCTCGACATGTCGTACACCTGGACACCATCGCCCGACGGAACCTTCGAGGTGCGTGATCGCGTGACGGGAGTTACGAAGTGGACGGCCACTCGTGTCGACTTGATCTTCGGATCGAATTCGATTCTTCGGGCCTACGCAGAGGTGTACGCGCAAGATGACAACAAGACCAAGTTCGTCGCCGACTTCGTGTCGGCATGGACGAAGGTCATGAACGCCGACAGGTTCGACCTACGGGCGTAACGGTCAGTCGGTGACGAGCTCGAGGCCGGTCGACGCAACGGCGGCCTCGAGCCCACCGAGGTCGACCACGTTGGTGAAGCCGGCATCGAGCATCAACGCGACAGCTTGGCCCGACCGGTTGCCCGACCGGCAGTACACCCGGTACGCCGCGTTCGGGTCGAGCTCGGCGATTTGCGCGGCAAGAGTGCCGTCATTCCACGGGATGTTCACTGCGTCGGGGAGGTGGCCTGACGCGAACTCTTCGGCGTCCCGAACGTCGATGAGAATCGACTCGACCGCGGGTTGTGCGGTGGCCTCTTCGTTTGTGGCCGCGACGGTCTCGGCAACGGCCGGCTGCGCGACGTCATCGTCGCCACCACAGGATGCGGTGACGAGCACGAGGCACAACACCGTCGTACTGCCGATTAGGCGCACAACATTCGACTTTTTCATCATGAAAGGCACGTCCCTCACTGCCAACGGCACTGCGCGTTGAAACCGAACTTACGCAGAACGACCGACGCAGGACACGCGCCGGCGGCCACGTACATCCACTGGTTGATTCCCACGAATGCGGTGAGGATGAGGAACCACGGGCTGACCAATGCCGCGAGGGCCGCACTGACCAATGCCATTGTCCCCGCCATCGCGAACAGCACGCGCTCGAGCGACCACTTCTGTGAATCCGACATTGCAGTTCCTTTCGCTACAACAGACGAAAGTACTATACCCCCCAGGGTATGCGCGAATGAGTCAGTCGATGAAGAACTTCGAGCGGACCTCGCCGTTCGGGCCGTAGACGGGTTCGTCACGGTCGGTGCGGTACATGCGGTTCCAACTCCCGGTCGGCTTGCGGCCGATCAGGAGATCCCGCATCGCGAGATAGTTCGGGTGCGTGAAGTGCACCGCCAACGATGCCTCGTCCTCCCACAGTTCGTACACCTGGATACGCGTCGGCACACACGGGTCTGCAGCAAAGCAATATGCGTGACAACCGGCTTCGTCGTTGCGTGTCGCATTCTGGATCGGCGCGGAAACGGCAACCACATCGTCACGTGTGGATTTGTCCACAAAATCGAGTTGAGCAGCGACGACGATCATGTCGGTGCAACGTAGTCGCTTTCAACCTCGTCTCACCCCGTCGAAACGACGGTGAGAGTCGCGAGGCCAGCCATCTCTCCCCCATCGGCGACGAATTCCGCCCCCGTGCAGTAACTCGATTCGTCGCTGGCAAGAAACAATACGAGATGTGCGAGCTCGTGTGGATGTCCCGCC
>JBEAPO010000076.1:0-21501 GCA_041164425.1 Actinomycetota bacterium | reverse complement strand
AGGCGAGCGTCAAGAAGAAGAGCGCACCACCGGCTACGGGAGCCGAAGAAGTTGCTCCCGAGGACACCACGCTCGTTGCGGTCGACGAGACGGGCAAGACCACCGAAGCCATCAGCAGCGGCGAGGCGGTTGTGAAGAAGTTCCTCGTCGCACCGAACGACAAGCTCTACGTGTTGTTCGCCAGCCCGACCGTGGTTGGCGATGCATCGACGTGTCTCCTCGCGGAAGTCGACCCCGCAACCGGTGACCCGAAGTGCATCGAGAACGAACTCACCTCGGTCGCGTGGAATTCGGGCGAGGCCGGTTCTCTGAATCCCGCCATCCAGTTCGACGCCACAGGAGGGATCTACTACGTCGGCACGGCGCAGTCGGGCAAGTACAGCCTGCGCAAGTACGCCGCCGGTGTGACGACGTCGCTGATCAACGACAACATCCAGATCTACGACTTCCTCGTTCTCTCGGATGGCAACGTGTACTACACGGGCATGACACTCTCGACGAAGCTCACTTTCACCCGACGCATCGATCCTGCGGGCGGAGTGAGCGTCGTGAACGGCGAGCGCTCGTGGTTTCTCATGCGCTTTGCCGACAACAACGTCTACTACGGCATCGCATCGAAGGGCGTGCTCACATGGCTGACAAAGACGAACAAGAACGACGACTTCCCATACATCGCTCCGTCGACCGCCACTCAGATCGCTCGTAACGACACGTCGAAGTTCTGTGTCGCTGGCGTCGCCGCAAACGACGGATTCTGCGAAATCGTTACCGGAACCACGACGACGCCCGGCGTCTACATTCGCCAATCGTTCAACACGATGTCCGGCAAGACCTTTGTGAACGCCGGTACCGCCCCGATGGGCACCCTCATGCAGTACTACCCGCAGGTGAAGCGTGTCACCACCGTCGTCGACAAGATGACGATCGGCCAAGTGATCGTCGACTACATCATCATGGCGGGCGTCAACGTGAACGGCCAGAACGTTCTGACCATCTACGACACCACCAGTGGCACCGAACGAAAGCTGATTGATGAGACCAAGGAGATCGAGATCTACCGTCTCAACTACGTCTCCTCGAACAAGATCATGTTCGATGGTCTTCGTTTCGCCGACAACAAGTACGTGATCGGTCAGGTCGACCTTTCGACAGGTGCCGTCGTGGCATCGCAAACCGGAAGCGACAAACTCGTCGACTTCCAGACGTTCGCTTCGTAACCCCACGACCACCGCGTGAACCTGCTTTCGAACGGGTCGACGCGCGTCGCATTCGATGCGCGGCGCGGTGGTCGCGTCGCGCAAGTGTGGTTCGACGATCGTCCGCTTCTCGTCGAGCACGCACCGGGGATCGACGAAGCGGTCGGCTGGGGCTCGTATCCGATGGTGCCGTGGGCGGGTCGCCTCGCGGAGGGTCGGTTCCAATTCCGTCGCGACGTCGTGACGATGCCGGCAAACGAGCGATCACACGCGATGCACGGTGTCGGTTTCCTCCACCCATGGGGCATTGCGGGGTCGGGCACGTCGTCGCTGGTAGCGCGACTCGACCTCGACTCGGTTGGTTGGCCCTTCCGGTCGTGGTGCGAGCAGCGCATTTCGCTCGGACCCGATTCTCTGCACATGGAGATGTCGGTGCACGGCACCGACCGTGACTTCCCCGCACAGGTCGGGTGGCACCCGTGGTTTCTGCCGCCGACCGTACTCGACGTCGGCTTCGACACGATGTTCGTCCGCAACAGCGAAGGCATCACGACAACACAAACATGCCCACCGGTCGAGCCGCCTTGGGACGACTGCTTCACCAACGCAACACGCGATCCGTGTCTGGTTGTGAACGGGGTCGGTGTACAGCTGTCGAGCACATGTCGCTACTGGGTCGTCTACACCGGGAGCCCGAACGGCGTGTGCGTCGAACCGCAATCGGGAATCCCGAACGCCTTCAACTCGCTCTCCGAGTCGGGGCTCGACGTCGTCGGTACGGCACGCGTTCTGCAGCACTCGTTCACTTGGCGCTTCACGCAGTGACGCGTCAGGGGTCGCGTCAGAGGTCGATGTAGAAAATCGTGATGGACACGCCGCGGAAGACCCTGTCCTCGACCTTCGTCCAGCCGAGTCGTAGGTACCAGGCGTTCTGATCGTGAGTCCACAGATAAACACGTCCGAAGAACAAATCGCGACAACTTCCGAGCGCTGCATTGAGCAGTGCCGTGCCTACTCGTGAACCGCGTCGAGCCGGGTCGACGATCATTGCGGCAATCCACGGCGTGTAGTGATCGACGTCGTCCAGGTCGTCACGTTCGACGATCGCAACCGTTCCGATGCAGCGGCCATCCTCGAAAGCACCGAGCACGACAGGCAGCGGACCGTCCTGTCCACGGATGTGCGGGCCGTAGAAGTCGATCCAGTCGTCGTGATCGAAAACGGGAAACACACCGCGGTAGTGCTCGACCTGCCACTCGATTATTTTCTCGACGATCATGCGGTCAGCGGGCAGATAGCGCACTTCCACTTCACCCGTCGGGACCCCCATGCCGAAACATTAGGGTTTGTTCCAAGGAGGAAAACGTGAAGGTTCCCTTGTCAGTGGTGGATTTCCTGCGTCGCGCCGAGCAAGTGTACGGCGATCGCATCGCGCTGGTCGACGAACCTGACCAGCCTGCTTCCCCGTGGCCGACGCTGACGTACCGAACAGTCGCAGAACGTGCCCGCGCACAGGCCGCAGGGCTCGATGCGCTCGGCATTCCACAAGGTGCTCGTGTCGCGATGGTCAGCCACAACGCCGCTCGGCTCTACACGGCGTTCTTCGGCGTCAGCGGTTCGGGGCGCATTCTCGTGCCCGTGAACTTTCGCCTGGTGGCCGAAGAAGTGAAGTACATCATCGAACACAGCGGTGCCGAGGTTCTACTCGTCGATCCCGAACTCGACGAAGCGCTCGCAGGCGTATCTGCCCGCCATCGTTTCGTCATCGGTGCCGAATCTGACGAGGAGCTGTACCGGTTCGGTGTCGAGCCTCAACCGTGGACCCCCGATGAGGATGCGACTGCAACGATCAACTACACCAGCGGCACGACTGCGCGACCTAAGGGTGTACAGCTGACACACCGCAACCTCTGGGTCAATGCGACGACGTTTGGTTGGCAGATGGGCGTGAACGACCGCGACGTGTACCTACACACCCTGCCGCAGTTCCACTGCAATGGATGGGGCATGGTCTACGCCGTCACCGGCATGGGTGGAGAACACGTCATTCTGCGCAAGGTCGATGGTGCGGAAATTCTGCGCCGCGTCGAACGACATGGCGTGACGATGCTGTGCGGCGCACCGGCCGTCGTCAACATGATTCTTGACGCGGCGGCAACGTGGACCGGACCAATTCCCGGTCGCGACCGGGTACGCATCGTCGTCGCGGGTGCTCCTCCGCCGACACGCACGATCGAGCGCGTGGAAACCGAACTCGGCTGGGAATTCGCCCAGATCTACGGTCTCACCGAGACCGCTCCCTTGCTGACGATGAACCGGCGACGCGCCGAGTACGACGTGCTCTCCACCTCCGAGCGTGCTGCTCGATTGGGAGCCGCCGGCGCCCCGGCGATCGGTGTTGAGATTCGCGTTGATGCGCAAGGCGAGGTACTCGCACGTAGCAACGTCGTGATGAACGGTTACTGGAATCAACCCGAAGAAACCGCGAAGGCGATCGTCGACGGCTGGTTCCACACAGGAGACGGCGGCTCGATCGGCGAGCACAACCACCTCACGATTTCCGACCGCAAGAAGGATGTCATCATTTCGGGTGGCGAGAACGTGAGCTCGATCGAGGTCGAAGACGCGATCTTCTCGCACAGCGACGTTGCAGAAGTGGCGGTCATCGGTGTGCCCGACGAAAAGTGGGGCGAACTTGTTCTCGCTCTCGTGGTGAAGACACCGGGTTCGGCACTCACAGACGACGAACTGATCGCCTACACGAAGACGAAACTCGCGGGTTACAAGTGCCCGAAGCGCATCGAATTTCGTGAGACGCTCGCACGCACCGCGACGGGCAAGCTGCAGAAGTTCAAATTACGCGAAGAGTTCTGGGCCGGCCGCGAGAGAAAGGTGAATTGACCATGGGTATTCGTGTCATTCAATGGGGAACCGGCAACGTGGGACTCGCCTCGCTGAAGACCGTCATCGGCCACGCCGACTACGACCTCGTCGGTTGCTATGTCGCAACTCCTTCGAAAGCGGGGCGCGACGCCGGCGACATCGCTGGTCTCGGTGCGTGCGGGGTGACGGCTACGAACGACATCGACGAGATCGCCGCGATCGATGCCGACGTCGTGCTGCACATGCCCCTCTCCGCTGCGCAGGTCGCCGACGACCCCGACAAGGACACCAAGGACATCTGCACACTTCTGCGCAGTGGGAAGAACGTGATCACAACGGTCGGCTACGTCTACCCGAAGGCTTATGGCACCGACGTTGTTGCGCGTCTCGAGGCGGCATGCCGAGAAGGCGGCGTGTCGGTTCACGGTACGGGTATCAACCCGGGTTTCATGGCCGAACTCGTCCCCCTTGTCTTTTCCTCGAACTGCTCACGGATCGATTCGGTGCTCGTGCGCGAGCACTCCGATTTTTCGTTCTATCCTTCACCACAGATCATCTTCGACGTGATGGGATTTTCATTTGCTCCGGAGCGCTTCGAGTCGCACACCGCCCGTTACCGCAAATGGTTGAGTGGCCTCTTCGAGGAGAGCGTCTTGATGGTGGCCGATGGTCTCGGCCTCGAACTCGATGAATTGACCGTCGAATCAGAGGTCGAACTGGCGAGCGAGGACCTCACCATCGCCGCAGGGCCCGTTCCACAGGGAACCGTCGCCGGACAACGTTGGGAATGGTGTGGCGTGGCGAACGGCCGCGATGTGATCCGCCTCGAAGCGATCTACAAAGCCCACAAGTCGGTCGCACCTCAGTGGCAGAGCCCCGCGTGGGTGTGCACCATCGAGGGTGAACCGCGTCTGCACTTCGAGGCGAACAAATGGACGACGAACGGTCTCGTCGGCACCGCGATGCGCGCCGTGCATGCGATACCCGCTGTGTGCGCCGCACCCGTCGGCATCCGCACGTTTCTCGACCTGCCGCTCGTCGCTGGTCGCGGCATCGTTGCACGCTGAGGATCCGCTGCGCGTGCACCTGCTCGATTGGCCACGGTCGCTGTGGGCAGAGGAGCGACGACGCCTCGATGTCCCCGTCACTGATCTGTCGTGCACGTTCGACGTCGCGATCGTCGGCGCGGGCTACACGGGCCTGTGGTCAGCAGTGCTGCTGGCCGAACTGCGGCCCGACCTCACCATCCTCGTAATCGACGCATCAGAACCGGGTTTCGGGGCGAGCGGACGCAACGGCGGGTGGTGTAGCGGGCTCTTCCCCGTCGACATCGAATCACTCGGTCATCGACATGGAAAGGATGCGGCACTCGCGATGCAGCGGGCCGCCATCGACACGGTCGACGACATCGGGCGATGGATCGCCCAACACAACATCGACTGTGACTGGGCAAAGTCCGGCACTCTGATCGTCGCCACAAATTCTGTTCAAGAGATGCGCTTGCGCGACGAGATCGAGGCACAACATCGTCAAGGCCTCGATGGATCCGACGTGCGCTGGATCGACCGGGACGCCCTCGCGGGCCACGTCAAGGTTGCCGGTGCGCGAGGCGCGTCGTACTCGCCGCACTGTGCCGCGATCCACCCACTGAAGCTGGTGAACGGCCTCGTCGACCGTTCCCGGGCCCTCGGTGTCCGGTTCGTCACCGGCTTCACCGTCGATGCCATCGAGCCGACGGGTGTCTTGGGAAGAACGAACGGCCGACCGCTGCATGTCAAGGCGAACTGGGTTGTCAGAGCGACCGAGGGCTACACGTCCCGTCTACGCGGTGCGGGCCGCGACGTCATACCCCTCTATTCGTACATGATCGCAACCGAACCGTTGTCGGATGACACGTGGCGTGACATTGGTTGGGGTGCTCGCGAGACTCTCGCCGAGGGTCGGCTGATGGTCACCTACGCACAGCGAACTGCCGACGGTCGGATCGCATTCGGAGGACGAGGCGCGGGGTATCGGTACGCAAGCCGAATCAACGACCGGTTCGATACCGATCAAAGCGTGGCACGACGAATCGTTGCGACCATGCGCGAACTGTTTCCAGCGACACGTGATGCACGAATCACCCACCACTGGGGCGGGCCCCTTGCTGTACCCCGCGACTGGCACCCTTCGGTCACAATCGACCACTCGACCCGTCGGGTGACCGCCGGTGGCTATGTCGGTGACGGTGTCGCAATGTCGCATCTTGCGGGTCGTACGGTCGCCGCCGCGATAGCGGGCATCGACACACCTGATGTGCGGCTTGCCTTCGTCAATCATCGGGGCCGCCGCTGGGAGCCCGAACCGCTGCGGTGGATCGGAGTGAACACCGGCCTGCGCCTTCCCGCGGTCGCCGATGCGGTCGAGGCCCGCGCGGGGCGACCCGCGAAACGGCTGGGGAAGATGATCGACCGCATCCTCGGTTAGTTTTTCGCTCATGCATGACATCGTGATCAGCGGAGCCACCATTGTCGATGGAACCGGCGCGCCGGCCTTCACGGGAGACGTCGCCGTCACCGACGGCGTTATCACACAGGTGGGCGGCAAGGTCACGGGTTCCGCCAAGCGGTTGATCGATGCCGACGGCATGACGCTGACCCCGGGCTGGGTCGATGTACACACGCACTACGACGGCCAGGTCACGTGGGACGACGACCTCGAGCCGTCGGCGACGAACGGTGTAACGACGCTCGTCATGGGGAACTGCGGCGTCGGATTCGCGCCGGTGCGACCAGGCGACGAAGCGCCGCTCATCGAACTGATGGAAGGTGTCGAAGACATCCCAGGGAGTGCGCTCGCCGAGGGAATTCCGTGGGGTGCCTGGGAGACGTTCCCTCAATATCTCGACTATCTCGACACACGTCGATACTCGATCGACATCGGCACACAGGTTGCCCACGGCGCACTTCGCTTCTACGCAATGGGCCAACGCGGGGTCGACAACCTCGATGCGACCCCCGACGAGATCGCCACGATGGCTCGCATCGTTGGTGAGGCAATGGACGCCGGTGCGCTTGGGTTCTCGACTTCTCGAACGATCGGCCACCGATCGTTGTCAGGTAGTCCGGTTCCCGGGACGTTCGCCGCCGACGGGGAACTGATGGCCATTGCGTCGGCGATGGGCCGCGGAGTCTTCGAGGCGATTCCCGCCGGTACGGTCGGGGCGCTCGAGGCATTGGGCGGCGAACGTGCCAAGCCCGTCGAAGAAGTGATGATGCTCGCCGAGGTATCGCGCGCGAGCGGTCGACCGGTCACATTCACCACGATCCAAATCGCCGAGGACGTCGATCACTGGCGCGAGGTACTCGAGACAGTTTCTTACGAGAACGCAAAGGGCGCACAGCTGCGGCCACAAGTGGCACCGCGGGCGGTCACCGTGATGACGAGTCTCGATACCTACCACATGTTCATGCGCAAGGCCACGTACCTGCGCGATCTCGCGCACCTGCCGCTTGCCGAGCGCGTGCGCGAAATGCGCCGACCCGAGGTGAAGTCGGCGGTACTCGGTGATCGCAGCGTGCCATCGGAGAATGCGGGCTCGATGCAGGCAGTCGTCGGCCTGTATGCACGCGCATTGAATGCGACTTTCCCACTGCAGTTCCCCGTCAACTACGAACCGACTCGCGAGGAATCCGTCGTGGGTCGTGCGCGAAAATTGGGGGTCAGTGCCGAATCGCTGATGTACGACCTCTTGCTCGAAGACGAAGGGCGTGCGTTCTACGCCATCTTCGGCTCGAACTTCGTCAACGCAAACCTCGATGCGAGCCACGAGATGCTCCTCCATCCCGACACCGTCACCGGACTCTCAGACGCGGGGGCACACGTGAACTTCATTTGCGACTGCACGATGCCGACGTTCCACCTCACGCATTGGGTGCGCGACCGTTCGCGCGGTCCTCGACTCGAACTCGAATTCGCCGTCAACAAACTCTCGAAGACGAACGCCGATCTGTATGGACTGACTGACCGTGGTTCGATTCAGGTTGGAAAGCGCGCCGACTTGAACGTCATCGACTTCGACAATCTGACGATCCAGGCGCCCTTCGTGCGCCACGACCTTCCCGCAGGTGGATCGCGCGTGTTGCAACCTTCAACCGGTTACAAGGCAACGATCCTGAACGGAGTCGTCACCCGATTCGACGACTCCGATACCGGCGAGCGTCCGGGCCGACTGGTTCGCAGCCGCTAACGGCGGTCACATCAACGTCTACTGAACGAGCGTCAGACCACCGTCGACGACGAAGATCTGGCCCGTCGCATACGTGCTGCGCAACAGCGCGAGTGTTGCATCCGCACAATCCTCGGGCGTGCCTGATCTCTTCAGCGGGGCGATCGACTTCACGGCTTCGTGCTGCGGGCCCCAATCCGACGTCCAAGGTGTGGCGATGAGCCCGGGTGCGACTGCATTCACGCGCACGGGCCAGCAGCTCTTGGCCATCAACTTTGTCATCTGGTTCAGCGCGGCCTTGGTCATCGAGTAAGCCATCGAGCTGCCCAACTGCCTCACTCCGGCGATCGACGTCACGTTCACGATGTTCCCGTCTTCGGATTTCTTCAGGTGCGGAACGGCCAACTTGCTCAACCACCAGGTTCCATAGACGTTGACTTCGAAGGTCTTCATGAAGATCTCGTCGGTGAGTGCATCGAGGTCATGGTGAGGAATAGGGGTCGTCCAACCCGCGTTGTTCACCAGAATGTCGAGACGTCCGAATTGCGCAACCGTGTCGTTGATCAGCCGTTCGCATTGGTCCTTTTTCGAGATGTCGGCTTGCATGTAAACCGCTCCGTTGCCGATGGACCCCGCCACCGCGGTTCCCGACTCGGCGGAGGACGAGGAGTTGACGACGACCGTTGCGCCAAGTTCGCCCAGTCGCCGCGCGACTGCCTCTCCAATGCCACTCGATGAGCCGGTGACGATTGCAATTTTCCCCGAGAATTCAGCCATGAACAGACGTTACTGTTCTCGTCATGACCGTCGGACACGTAACCATCTCTTTGTGCGACGACTCTCGTGACGCTCGCACACTCGCGACCGAAGTGTGGTACCCCACGTATGACACTGTCGGCACGACGACGAGATACGAACTTCTTCCCGGAGTCGGTTTTGACTCGCCGACGGCCATCGAAGGAGCTGACCCGGCGAGCGGCCGACACCCTGTGGTGGTGTGGTCACACGGGCGTACCGGACTGCGACACATTTACACGAAGATGTGCGAGGGCCTGGCAACGAATGGTTTCGTCGTGGTTTCCGCCGATCATGCGGGCGACACTCTCTTCGACTGGCTCACCGGAGCGAACGTCGACGACGAGACCAACGAGCGCCAACGGCTCGGTGACGTGTCCGTCCTCATCGACGCCGTTTTCGACGGCCGACTTGGCACCGCCTTGGCCTCCGTCGTCGACCCGCAGCGCGTTTTCGTTGCCGGCCACAGCTACGGCGGTCTCACAGCGATCGTCAGCACAACCGGCGTCCACGGAATTCCGGGTGACCCTCGCGTACGGGCCGTCGCCGGCGTGCAGGCTTACACCCGCACTTTGCCGGGCAATCTGATCGACGCGATCAACGTTCCGACGATGCTCCTCGTCGGGATGTGTGATCTCACGACGCCACCCTCGACCGACGCCGACCCGATATGGGCACGTTTGTCCAGCCTCGCCACGCAACACCAACGTATCGACCTACCCGATGGGGGCCATCAGGCATGCAGCGACTTCTCCTATTACATGGAGGTGTTGCCAACGATCCCCGATGTGCCGCAGATCGTCGTCGACTACCTGCAGTCGATCGCCGCCGAGTCACCCCCGGGTTTCGCCGCCACTTGGCGCACCACGCTCGAGGCCCAGATTTCGGCGATTTCAGGCTTCTTTGCCGCTGCCTGAGGCCGCCCCACGCCCCGTTCACACCCGACTCCGAATCTTCTAGAGTTCGGACATGACTCGTCTGCGCAAATTGTCGGTCGAAGAACTCCCTGAGGACATCCGCAAGATGTCGCGGGCCGATGACAAGACCCCGCTCGAACTCGGCCTCACCCGAATCTTCGCCCATGCCCCCGAAATGACGAAGGGGATGTCGGCATTCGCTGCGTCACTCAAAATCCATCGCACGCTGCCGCCGCGCCTCATCGAGCTCGTGCGACTGCGCGTCGCGTTCCACAACCAGTGCCGCAGCTGCATGGCGATCCGCTACCCCGACGCGCTTGCCGATGGTCTGAACGAAGATCTCGTCTGTTCGCTGGAGAAACCAATGGAAGCCGACGACTTGACCGAGCAGGAACGCATTGCGATTCGTTTCGGTGAATTGTTCGCCACGAACCATCTGGCCATCGACGATGCTTTCTACGACATTCTCAAGCAGCACTTCACCGAGGCGGAGATCGTCGAACTCGGTTTCAACGTTGCGTTGTTCGTCGGCATAGGCCGTTTCGCGGCAACCCTCAACATGATCGAGGAGCTACCCGAGCGGTTCCAAGAAGCCGGCGAAGTGGTGCCGTGGGGGCCCGACGCCGTGATCATGCGCTGACGTCCAGCGACAGCGTTCAGCCCAGCGTCACCGACTGCGTCGCACGAGTTTTGCCACAGGCGACGACGACCGACAGTGCCGTACCCGCTTTTGCCGCGAGCGTCTTGCGAACCAACTTGTAACCCTTCTTCGAGATCGCGTGCGTCGGCATGACACCGGTCGACGGAGAAACGAAACTCGACAGCGTGACGCTCTTCTTTCCGCGTGCGATGGCATAACTGCACTTCGCCTTGCGTGGCCCCGTCGCTGCGATCAACGCACCCGTGGAGACTCTCGACGAACCGTCGGCCGCAACCACCGGATAAACGATATCGATACGCGGCGAACCCGGGGCGAAATCGATCTTCAATGATCCCTCACGGTTCGATACTGCACCGACCGCACGGCTTGCGCGCACAGACGACTTTCCAATTGCTTGCTGCAGCGTTGCAAGACTGTCGTTCAATGTCGAGACCGTGAACGACGGGGTGAGTGTGTAGATGCCGGTTCCCGTGTAGCCCGCGAGTTTGCCCGCAGTCGATGTCACTGTCACCTTTGCAGAAATGCTCAACGGGACGCACGAGACGCGCGTATCGCCGACGCAGGATTCGGACTTCACACTGCCCACTTCGGCGACGCCATCAATGGAACCCGTCACCGACGTTCCATCTCCGAAGTTTGCGGTCATCGCGCACACCATCGGAATCTGTTTGTCGGCACTGCGGACGAGGACACTGGCACCACGCGGCAACGATGCCCCGATACTGAGATCCGCATCGATGCGCAAGTCCTGGCGGAACATGCACTTCAACGCAAACGCCCCCGAAAGTCCGAGGGCCGCGTTCGTGACGGTACCCGCGACGGATCGTTCGGATCCCGCAACCGTCATCGATGCAGAACAGGAAAGGTCGACAAGCGAACTACTTTTCCCTTTCAACTCGTTTGCAACCGCGAGCGCTTTTGCGATGTCGGTCGCGGGCAACGTGAGGTTGTCGCCTGCTTTCAATTCTGTGATGTTGCTCGACTCAACCTTGCACGGCGTCGACGCAAGCGTTGCAAGTTCGGAGAGCGCGCTGCCGAGGTCGACGACCGGAACGAAGTCGCCCGCGCCACTCGGAAGTACGGCGGAGCCGTGGACTGATGTCGCTGCGAGAGTCGTTGCAGACGATAAAACGACCGCCACCGCGCAAAAACGTTTGGGTACGGAAAGAAACCTCGTCGATCGCATTTTTCTCCCTTTCTTTCCGAAAATTTACCTTTTGTTACATTGAATTGGCCATACACGGTGCGACTTGTGCATTCGTATTCGCTAGCGTTTTGAAGATGAACAGCACCCCTCAGCCACACAAGCAAGTGGTTTCGGTGCCCACCGAAACGCACATCCCCGACATCGACGTTCTCGCGAGTATCGGTTTCTCTTGGCGCGAACTACGTCGCGGTGCGGTTGCCGACCGACTGCGCGACAAGTTGTTCGGTGAAGGCGACTCCGCCCTCGATCCGGGTCAGGTCGACACGCTCGACCTTCTCGTCGAACGCGAAAGTTGGCGCATGGGAGACCTCGCCGAGGCACTGCGCGTTGACCCTTCGACGGCGACGCGCGCAATCCAGCGGCTCGAGAAGCTCGACCTCGCCCGGCGTAGCGCCCTTCCGAGTGACGGTCGCGTCGTCACGGTCAGCGCCACCGCAGCGGGACGCGAACGCCATGCCATCATCGGCGAGCGGCGCCTCAAGGCAATGAGCCAGATCCTCAGCCGTTTCTCGACCGATGAACTCGTTGTCCTCGCCGAACTTCTCGACCGTTTCGTCAAGTCCATCGACGAAGTCGCCGTCACCTTCGAGCCCTGATCGCCCGCGTCTGATCGCTAGAGTGTTGGCATGATCGCTGCGAATCCTTGGCACTGGTGGATCGGGGTCGTCCTCGCCATCGCTTCCGGTGGGGCACTCATCGGCGTCGTCGCCGGCTACGTGCAAAAGGTAAGTGCGACGCGCTACCCGGGGCGCCGCAAGCGCTAAATGTCGCTCGGCGTTCGCGAGACGGAATACGTCCGCGACCTTCTCTCCCGTTGCAACTTTCCGGCGCTCGGCCCCGTTGATTGCGCGGTCTCGGGTGGCCCGGATTCGATGGCTCTCCTCGTGCTCGCTGTGTCCGCGGGATTGTCGGCTACCGCGCATCACGTGGATCATGGCCTGAGGTCGGGCTCTGCAGCAGAAGCCGATCTTGTTGCCGACCTGTGTGAGCGCATCGGTGCACGATTCGTGTCACACCGAGTGACGGTCGAAGACGGCCCCAACCTCGAGGCGCGGGCGCGGTCCTCGAGGTTCGCTGCACTTCCATCAAATGTCCTCACGGGGCACACAGCGGATGACCAGGCAGAAACCGTGCTGCTCAACATCATGCGTGGCGCGGGTCTTGACGGTATTGCGGGCATGCGTCGGTCATGGCAAAAGCCTCTCCTTGCCCTGCGACGTGGCGAAACCCACGAACTTTGCCGACTGCTCGACATTTCGGTCGCCGTCGACGAGTCGAATGGCGACCCGCGCTTTCGCCGCAACCGCGTGCGTCATGAACTCCTGCCACTTCTCGATGACATCGCTCAACGTGATGTGTCGGCGCTTTTGTCTCGTGAGGCCGCTCTCGTCGCCGATGACGAGCGCTTTCTTGACGACCTCGCAGCGGCCATCGATGTCCACGATGCGCGGGCGCTTGCAGCTGCTCCGTTACCGCTCGCTCGACGGGCGGTGCGAGGGTGGCTGGCAGACCCGTATCCGCCCGACTCCGCGACGGTTGAACGCGTACTCGACGTTGCCCGTGGGGCCCATCCGGGGTGTGACGTCGGTCGCGGTCGACGGGTCATCCGTAGTCGTCAACGTCTAGAGTTGAGGTAATGCCACCGAAACTCCGCGGCAAGTGGGCCCTCGGGATTCAACCCCGCAACTTCACTTGGATCATCAAAGACCGCCTCGCTATTTGCGAGCGGCCCGGCGGCTACGGCATCAATCACCGTCGTGTGCGGCGTCAAGAAGAAATCATCTGGCTGCGCGAGAACCATTTCGCCAAGGTCGTGTCGATCATCGGCGCGCCCCACAACCTGCACAACTACGACGAACTCAACATGCCCTACGTTCACCGGCCACTCACGGGGGCCGACGACATCGATGCGTGGCTGCGCTCGTTCTACACCGAACTGCACCAGTTGTTGTCGGGGGATGCGAAGATCCTCGTTCACGCCGAAGAGGTGGGCGACCGAATCGTCGGGATCATGGGCGGCTACATCCGCTGGAGTGGCCTCGTCGACGACCCCTCCGGGGCGATCACCATCACCGAGCGCATCGCGGGCCGTCAACTCGACCCATTCGCACGCGAACTCATCCTGCGCGTTCACGAACTGAGGTGATCACGCGATGACCCAAAAGGTTCTCGTCACCGGCTGCGGCGGAGAACTCGGGTCGCTCGCAACATCCATGCTCGAAGAAGAGACGTGGGTCGGCCAGATTCTCGGCGTCGATGCCGACCCGCCACGACGTCGTCTCCGGCGCACCGACTTCCGACGGATCGCACTCAACCGCACCGCTGCGGTGTCACAGATCATTCTCGACTTCGACCCGCATGTGATCGTTCACCTCGGTGTGTGGGAACCCAACGCACGTCTGTCACCCGAAGAAGCCGAGCGCACGACCTCCGACGTTGGTCGCGCGGTGTTCGATGCAGCACATCAGGCACCATCCCTCGAGGTCGTCGTTGTTCGATCGGGTCTCGAGGTCTACGGAACGCGCAGCCACGCACCCCTGACACCCACCGACACCACAAGTCCGGCCCCCGCTTCGCGTTTCGGAAGGATGCTGCAATTCCTCGAACGCCAAGCCGCCGACCTGCGGTCCGCTCGCGGAGTGGCGGTTGCGAACCTGCGTCTTGCATCGGTGCTCGGTGCACACGTGCCGAGTCCGCTCGGTCGGTTGTTGCGTCTACCCGCCGTACCCTTTCTCTTGCCGTCGGACCCGCCATTCACGGTGATCGAAGACCACGATGCCGCTCTCGCATTTCGTCTTGCCGCGAGTCATCGCTTCGACGGCGCCGTCAACATCACCGCCGACGGCACGACAACCGCCCGACGCGCTGCGTTGCAGGGTCGACGCATTCCCATTCCCGTCGTCGGGCCCGGATGGTGGGTCACCGAGAAGATCGCCAATCTTGCCGGTGCACCGGTTCCAGACCACGTCGTAGAAATGCTGCGCCATGGTCGACTCGCCCACGCCAGCGACAACGCGCACCACATCCGATTCGCGCCGCGACACTCAACGCACGAAGTGATCGAGCGTCTTTACGAATGGCCAAGCGTCGTGCGTGTACCGGCCGCAGTGAAGGTCGCCTGATGTCGTACACAAAGATGCGCGACGGCGTTCGCATCCATTATCAGGCCACCGGCCGCCCGGGGGCGCCGCCCGTCTTGATGATCCAGGGTCTTGGCGCCGACCTGCACGGTTGGGACATGCAACGACTCGCCCTTGCACCGCTGTACCGAATCATCGCTCCCGACAACCGCGGCGTCGGTCGCTCCGATCGCCCCGAGGTTCCCTTTTCTCTCGAAGACATGGCCGATGACGCGATTCAGGTACTCGACGCCCAAGGCATCGAGACCGCACACGTCGTCGGTGCATCGATGGGAGGTGCAATTGCACAGATCATCGCGGTCAAGTACCCACACCGCACACGGTCACTCACGCTTGCCTGCACTTCGGGAACGAATCCCGAATGGCGTCGCGAACTGCTCGGCAAATGGTCACACCTCGCCACCACGAAGGGCATGGGGGCACTCGGGCGCGAAGCTGCACGTTGGGTGATAGGGCCACGATCTTTGCGGCGCCTGTGGCCCGCTTTCGGCTGGCTCGGACCATTCGCCCTTGGCCGACCCGGCACCGACTTCCAAGCTCAGGTCAATGCCATTCTCTCGAGCACCGAGCAACTCGAACATCTCAACGAAGCGGTTTCGTCGATCCGCGTGCCGACCCTCGTTATCGTCGGGAATCAAGACATTCTCACGCCGCGCGGTGACAGCGAATTGCTCGCCGAGAAGATCCCCACTGCCGAACTCATCGTCATCTCCGGGGCGGCGCATGGCTTCATGGTTGAACATGCTTCGACGTTCAACAAAGAACTCATCGGTTTTCTCCGCCGCGCGGAAAAGGCCCACCGTCGTAGTCTCGCGGCCTGATGAACATCACCGTCGTCGGCGCAGGACTCTCGGGTCTCATGGCCGCACGCTCGCTCGCGTCACGGGGGCACTCGGTCATAGTTCTCGACAAGGGCCGCGGTGTCGGTGGGAGGCTCGCCACACGTCGCATCGGCGAGGCCGTGTTCGACCACGGAGCGCAGTTCTTCACCGTTCGTGATCCGAAATTCCAGGCACTCGTCGACGGATGGCTTGCGGCCGGTGTGGTGCGCGTGTGGTGCCACGGTTTTGGCGCCGAACAAGATGGCTACCCCCGCTACGTGGGCAGCGCGGGCATGACATCGATCGCGAAACATCTTGCAACGGGCCTCGACGTACGCACGTCATCGCTCGTTTTTTCCGTTCTGCCCGCGGCAAACGGCGGGTGGACAACCACTCTCGACACCGGAGAAGCATTCGATTCCGATGCGGTCATTCTCACTGCACCGATTGCGCAGAGTTTCGGTTTTGCATTCACCGGTGGCATCGAGCTTCCCGAGGAACTCCGCACGATCGACTACGACCGAACGCTCGGTCTTCTCGTCGCACTCGACGGCCCACCAGCGATTCCCGCACCCGGTGCCCTGCAGAACCCCGACGACGTGTTCTCGTTCATCGGTGACAATCAAGCGAAAGGGATTTCAGCTGTACCCGCAGTGACTTTCCACGCAAACCCTCAATGGAGCGCGGAACACTGGGATACACCGCACGACGAAGCCGAACAACTTCTTCGTACAGCTGCCACGCCCTATCTCGGCGGAATGTCGGTCGTTGCATCGAACTTCAAGCGGTGGCGATTCGCCACGCCACAGCGCAACTGGCCCGATCGATTCTGGTCAAACGATGCGGGCAACATGATCGTCGCAGGAGACGCATTCGCCGGACCGCGCGTCGAAGGCGCTGCGTTGAGCGGACTCGCTGCTGCCGACGCTATGTCGACTTGAACGCTGCGTCAGCGGATCACTGAAGACAACAGCGCGTCTGTTGCGCCGCGCAGTGCAGCAGTCGCCGGAGTTTGCGGCAACGCATCGCACGCAGCTTCGGCTCGCGCGACGAACTCACGGGCAGTGGCGACGGCCTGACTTACTCCATCGCCGGAGCGAACGATCTCCAGTGCCCGACGTTGCTTGCGACGACGCAATGGCCTTCCGAGCATCGCACGAAGTTCTTCGGCCGCCGCGCCACCGGCAGCGAGCGTGTGCATGACGGGCAGCGTGTAGACGCCCTCCACCATGTCGTGACCGGCAGGCTTCCCCAAGTCCGCATCGGTTGCGGTGATGTCGAGGATGTCGTCGACGATCTGGAAGACCATGCCGTAAGCCGTGCCGTAAGCAGTCAGGTGGTCGATCGTGGTTCGGTCGAGGCCGGCAACGATGCCGCCGATGCGGGCAGCCGTGCTGTACAGCGACGCCGTCTTGCCCTCGATGCTGGAAAGATACGACTCGAGTGGCCGATCGGCCTTGTAGGTGAACCGCAGTTCCTCGATCTGGCCTTCGCAGAGTTGACCGATCGTGCGTGCCAACAGACCCGCAACTTCCGTACCGAGCGACGCGGCAATCTCGGATGCGCGCGCCAACAAGAAGTCGCCGGCCAGGATCGCCTGAAGGTTGCCCCACTTCGCGTTCACCGTTTCAACCCCGCGACGGGTTTCGGACTCGTCCATCACGTCGTCGTGATACAGCGACCCCAGATGCACCAACTCGCACGCAATTCCACCCTGGATCGCATCATCGGACGCGGCACCCGGCGCGGCGTCGGCGACGAGACTTGCGACAATCGTCATAACCGGTCGCAGACGCTTGCCGCCGGCAGCAATCAGGTGCGAAGCGATTTCGGTGAGATAGTCATCGGAGGTACGTACGGCGGCGAGCATCGCCTCTTCGATCCGCTGTCGGTCGGCGCCCATTTTGGGCAAATTGAGAAGCGGGGAGCCAACTGCCACGCCCGCAGGTTAGGACCTGCGGTGCAGTCTCCCCCAACGCTGCCGATACACTCCTTTTCAGTTGTTTTGCTGGTGACGGCAGTGGCGAAGGGCGGTCAAATTGTTCGAACGCTTTACCGACAGGGCTCGGCGCGTGGTCGTGCTTGCGCAAGAAGAAGCGCGGCTCCTGAACCATTCGTACATCGGCACCGAGCACATCCTCCTCGGACTCATCCACGAGGGTGAAGGTGTCGCCGCCAAGGCGTTGGAATCACTGAGCATCTCCCTCGAGGCCGTGCGTGCCCAGGTCGAAGACATCATCGGCCAAGGCGGTTCGTCGCCCTCGGGTCACATCCCGTTCACTCCACGTGCGAAGAAAGTTCTCGAACTGTCGCTGCGCGAAGCACTGCAACTCGGCCACAACTACATCGGCACCGAGCACATCCTCCTCGGACTCATCCGCGAGGGCGAAGGAGTTGCCGCGCAGGTACTGGTGAAGCTTGGCGCCGACCTCGGTCGTGTGCGCCAGCAGGTCATCCAGTTGCTCAGCGGCTACCAGGGTCCCGCGGGCGGCAAGACCGAGGGTCAGTCATCGGGCGGCTCGGCTGCGGGAGGCAAGGAAGAGCAAGGCGACAAGGGCGGCAGCCAGATCCTCGACCAGTTCGGTCGCAACCTCACGCAAGCAGCGAAGGACAAGAAGCTCGATCCTGTCATCGGTCGTCAGCGCGAACTCGAACGCGTGATGCAAATCCTCTCGCGCCGCACGAAGAACAACCCCGTGCTCATCGGCGAACCCGGCGTCGGCAAGACCGCCATCGTCGAAGGACTCGCGCAGAAGATCGTCAGCAACGACATCCCCGAGACGCTGAAGAACAAGCAGCTCTACACCCTCGACCTCGGCGCACTTGTCGCCGGTAGCCGCTACCGCGGTGACTTCGAAGAGCGTCTGAAGAAGGTGTTGAAGGAAATCAAGACGCGCGGCGACATCATTCTCTTCATCGACGAGATCCACACGCTCGTCGGTGCGGGTGCCGCCGAAGGTGCCATAGACGCCGCGTCCATCCTGAAGCCGATGCTCGCCCGTGGCGAACTCCAGACGATTGGTGCAACGACACTCGACGAGTACCGCAAGCACCTAGAGAAGGACGCCGCTCTCGAGCGTCGCTTCCAACCGGTGAAGGTCGACGAGCCCACGCTTGCCCACACGATCGAAATCCTGAAGGGCATCCGCGACAAGTACGAGTCGCACCACCGCGTCACGATCACCGACCAGGCGCTTGTTGCTGCGGCAAACCTTGCCGATCGCTACATCAGCGACCGTCACCTGCCCGACAAGGCGATCGACCTCATCGACGAAGCCGGCAGCCGCCTGCGCATCAAGCGCATGCAGACACCGCCCGACCTGAAGGAACTCGAGAACCGCATCTCCGAGGTGCAGGACGCGAAGAAGAAAGCCGTCGAGGAGCAGCGCTTCGAAGAGGCTGGTCGCCTGCGCGACCAAGAGCGTTCACTCCTCGAAGAGCGCGCACACAAAGAGGCCGAGGTCAAGGCATCGGGTGTCGACCTCTTCGACGAGGTCAATGAAGAAGCCATCGCCGAGGTGCTCAGCCTGTGGACCGGCATCCCCGTCTACAAGCTCACCGAAGAAGAGACCGCCAAGTTGCTCAACATGGAAGCCGAGCTGCACAAGCGCATCATCGGCCAGGAAAACGCCATCAAAGCCGTGTCGCAGAGCATCCGCCGCACTCGCGCGGGTCTGAAAGACCCCAAGCGCCCCAGCGGTTCGTTCATCTTCCTCGGCCCCACCGGCGTCGGCAAGACCGAACTCGCCAAGACCCTCGCCAACTTCCTCTTCGGCGACGACGACGCACTCATCGCGCTCGACATGTCGGAATACATGGAAAAGCACACGGTCAGCCGCCTCGTCGGTTCGCCCCCCGGTTACGTCGGTTACGAAGAGGGCGGCCAACTCACCGAGGCCGTGCGTCGCCGTCCGTTCAGCGTCGTGTTGTTCGACGAAATCGAAAAGGCCCACCCCGACGTGTTCAACACACTGTTGCAGATTCTCGAAGAGGGTCGTCTCACCGACAGCCAGGGTCGAACCGTCGACTTCCGCAACACCGTTCTCATCATGACCTCGAACCTCGGGACGCAAGACCTCCGTAAGGCAAACGTCGGCTTCACCAAGGCTGACGAGGCCGTGTCGTACGAGCGCATGAAGGAAAAGGTCAATGACGCGCTGAAGCAGCACTTCCGCCCCGAGTTCCTGAACCGCATCGACGAGATCATCGTGTTCCACGAACTCGCCAAGGACGAGGTGATGCAGATGGTCGACCTCATGACCAAGCGCCTCGCCACGCAACTCGAGAGCCAGGGCCTTGGCATCGAACTCACGCAGAGCGCAAAGGAACTGCTCGCCGAACGCGGATACGACCCGCAACTCGGGGCTCGTCCGCTGCGTCGCGCGATCCAGCGTTTCGTCGAAGACCCGCTGTCCGAGAAGATCCTCTACAAGGAGTTCGTCGCGGGCACGATCATCGTCGTCGATACCGAGGACGACCCCGACAAGGCCGACAGCCAACGGTTCTGCTTCCGCGCAGTCGAAGGCTTCCAGCCGCCGTCAGCAGTTGAGCTTGCTGGCGCCGGCGACGGCAACCCGGCCACTCCCGAGTGACCTCACTGCGCACGCGACTCATCGCGATCATCGCGGGCCTTGCATGCGTGGTCGCACTCTCGTCGTGTCGGGTCGATTCCATCGTCTCGATCACCGTCGAACGTGACGGTTCGGGCACGCTCGACATCACGGTCACGGCCGACGAGAACATCGTCGAACAAGTACCCCGCCTGTCGGGTGACCTCGACTTCTCCGACATGGTCGCCGCCGGGTGGACGGTCACCGGCCCCGAACCGACTGATGACGGTGGTCTGCGTGTCCTCCTCTCACATGCCTTCGAAAACGAAACGCAGGCGAGCGCGCTGCTGACCCAGATCAACGGCAACCGTGGACCGTTCCGCGACGTGCGCATCACACGCGAGGGCAAGTCACGCGATTCGGTCTGGAAACTCACCGGCCGACTCGAGGTCACGGGTGGGTTGCAGGCCTTCGCTGACGACCAGTTGTTGCAGGTGGTCGGCGCCACGCCCTACGAAGAAACGGTGAAAGAGGCGGGCCTCGACCTTGGCAAAGCGATCAGCCTCCAGGTCAACGCCGTTCTGCCCGGCAAGGTGCAGTCGACCACCGGCGTCGCACAGGACGGTGTGCTCACCTGGCGCGTCGCCACCGACGGCACGCCCGTCGACTTGTCGACCACCACCAACGAAGTCGACGTCGCAGGCACGATCGGGGGAATTCTTTCGTTCGTCGCCCGTGCGCTTCTCTTCCTCTGGCTGGCCTTCATCGGATGGGTCGGCTTCCGAGTCTGGCGTCGCCAGTCGCGGCGGCCGCGCTACGTCGAAGTCGACGAATAGCGGCTGACACCCGTCGCCTATCGTTGGCGCGATGGCAAAACTTCGACTCGTCTACCGCTGCACGGAATGCACGGGCTCCTTCCCCAAGTGGGCCGGCAAGTGCGTGGCCTGCGGCGCGTGGAACTCACTGGTCGAAGACGTCGAAGGCCCGGAACCCCAACTCGCCTCGATGGTCGTCGGCATGTCGCTCGTGGCCCCAGGTGAGCCCAAGCCAATCACCGAAATCGACAGCGCGGTGGGCCAGCCCCAACCCACCACGATCCCCGAACTCGACCGCGTGTTGGGTGG
>JBEAPO010000075.1:0-7013 GCA_041164425.1 Actinomycetota bacterium | reverse complement strand
CTGCCTCTCTCTATCACTTCCCATGGCCGGCCATGCGACCGCGCCCGGCAAACCAGTTGTCTGGTGCAAAATGTCGCAGGACAAAAGGTGACCCTCAGTACCATGGCGTGTAGAGTCTGGGAACTAGTTCGCGAGACAAGTGTGAAGGAGCAGTCAATGAAGGTCTGGATCGATCAGGATCTGTGCACGGGCGACGGCCTCTGCGAAGAGATCGCACCGGATGTCTTCACGCTTCTCGACGATGGTCTCGCCTACGTGAAGGAAGGGTCGAAGATCTTCGCCACCGCCAAGGGCAACCCCCAGGGGGCCGAAGGACTCGCCAACTTCCCAGACAGCATGATCGACGCAGTCGTGGAATCCGCCGAGGAATGCCCCGGCGAATGCATCTTCATCGAACCGTGATTTTGCAGCCCTGATTTTTCAGCACTGATTCACGGTTTGTCGATCAGTCGCGCGGCGGTCAAGAAGCCCGTGTGCGCCACCATGCGGTGATCGGGTCGGACGGCCTGCCCGTCGATGTGCCACGTGCGGTGCAGAACTTCGAGGGTGCGTTGGCCTGTCCACGCTTCACCAAGAGCGGAACGAACCTGCATTGCCTGGGTGATCGACGGTGTGTACGCGACCAAGACTCCACCTCTGCGAAGGGCGCCGACCGCGTGGTCGACGACAAGCCAAGGTTCGGGTAGATCGAGCACGACCCTGTCAAAGGCATCGCCGTCGATGCCGTCGTAACAGTTGCGAATGTGGACGTCGTAAGACGCAAGCGCAGTCTCGCCGAGGAACGATCGAACGTTTGCACACGCGCGATTCGCGAAGTCGTCACGCAGTTCATAACCGGTGATGACGGCACCGGCACGCAGCATGGCCATCGAGAGTGCGCCAGACCCAACGCCAGACTCGAGGACCCTTACGCCGGGCCGAATATCGGCGATCATGAGGATTGTGGCGAGGTCCTTTGGGTAGATCACCTGCGCACCACGGGGCATCTCCACCACGAAATCCTCGAGTGTGGGTCGAAGGACGACATAGCGCGCACCCTTGGTGGAGATGACCTCGGTGCCGTCGGGACAGCCGACGACCGCGTCGTGGGCAACAAAGCCCGCGTGGCTGTGGAACTCGCCACCGACCGCCAGGTCGACCAGATAACGACGCTCTTTGCGGTCGACGAACATCACTTTGTCTCCGAACCCGAAGACATCACCGGAACCCGAGGTGACAGCCGACCCGGCCATGCTGGTCATCGTGACTCGACGTCGATCACGGCGCGCGACGTCCGCGCGGTCACCTTGCGGGGCGCCGGGGTTCCGAGAAAGCGACGTGCGACACGACCGACGAGGATGGACTTTGCGAATGTCGTGGAACGGCGTGCGAGAGACGCGGTCAACCGACGTCGGATGGGAGTCCGCCCGATCACGAGGCCTGCGACGAACGTGAGACGCCGAGCATTCTTCGAGGGCACGTCAGCGCCTGAATTCGACTCGGGTGGCGCGACGCGATCCACGACGACGCCCAAAGAGGTACGACACGACAACCAACACAACGGCGGCTGCTCCGGCGATCGTAGCGATTGTTTGTTTCTTGTTCTCTACGCGACCTTGCAAGTCGTCCTGGAGGGACTTGAACCTGCGCTCGAGGTCTTCACGGGAAATCTTCTTGTTCGCATCGGTGTTTGACATGCAGGTCTCCTGTCGTGGCTCAGAGTCTCGTACGGCGAATGCGCGAGGCGGCGAATCCGACGACCCCGGCGGCCAGCACTGTGCAGATCAGGTACGGAACGAATGACCACGCACCTTGGAAGGCGGCGTTATCACCGAGATCCTGAACGGCTCGCAGCAGGCCGAGTGTCAACATCACCACGCCGAGGCTGAGGAAGGACATCGAGACGACGCCCCAAACGATCCAACGTCCGGCTCCACGCAACGGCTCGATCGTTTCTTGGCGCGCGTAGGCAACAACCAAGTCGACGAGCTCTGCATCGCGCGCGCGGGATTCGGAAGCCATGCGTCAAGTGTCGCAGCGAGTCGTCGATTTTGCACCGCCCCGATTGTCGGCCGACGCCTTTTCAGCCGGCATCAAGGACGCGAACCTGGCCCGAGGACGGCCCTATCGGATAGGTGACGATCGCCGAGGCCAACGCCTCCCACAGTGGCCTGTAGTTGCCCTGGTCTGCCCAGCCCGCCCCGTTCAGGAAGAGCGCAAAGACGACCTCGTCGTCGGCGTCCACGGGCAGGACTCCGCCGAGGGATTTCACGTTGAGCAAGGTGCCCGTCTTGCCGAGCAGCTTCCCGGCCGCCGGTGAGTCGACGAGGACTTCCTTCAGGGTGCCGGTCCGACCTGCGACGGCGAGGCCCTTCTTCAAATCGCCGTTGATGGGACTGCGTTCGAGGAGTTCGACGAGCGCCGCACACGTCATTCGGTTTGCTCGTGAGAGTCCCGAGCCGTCCTTTGGCGTGACGCCCTCGATACCCCATTTTTGGAGAAGATCGCGTACGACGGCCAGGCCGGCGCCGGTCGTCGGCTGCAACGAACGTGCGAGTCCGACGTGACGGAGGAGTATCTCTGCAGTGTTGTTGTCGCTGTTCGTCAGCATCTCTCCCACCACCGATGCAATTGGGGCCGAGGAAATTTCTGCGATGGTGTTTGCAGGTGCCTCGATCTTTGCTTCGCCTGGTTCGCCCACGACGGTGATACCGCGTGCCCGCAAGAGACGGGTGAATTCAGCCGCAGCGGCTACTGCGGGATTGCCGGGCTTCAAACGATTTCCGATAACCACCCCGTCGTTGACCATCAATGCACCGAGAGGTCCGGCTTCGGTCCCGCGAATTCCCGACGACCAGTCGTCGATGTAACGGTCGTCATCAAGATACGACTCGTCTCCCACCACGCTTCCGGTGATGCTGACGACCCCGGCTGCCTTCACCTTGTCGGCGAGGTCGTCGAGAAAGGTCGGATTCGTCGTCGGGTAGCGCTCCGTGGGTAAATACTCGCGACTCACAAGAAGCGGATCACCACCACCCACGAGGAACAGGTCACCGGCGACGGTGCCTTTGTCGATGGTCCCGGCAACGCGAGTGGTGAAGCGTGTGGCCGCCGGTAGCACATCGAGCACCACAGCGGCCGTGGCGATCTTCTGGTTGCTCGCGGGTACCAGTTCCTTCTCGGACGATTTCGCCACGACGACCCGTCCACCGGCGTCGACCCGGATGCATGCCGACGAGGGCAACTTGTCCAGGATCGGGGCCAGTTTGGCTCGCAGGTTGCGCGTCGCGGCGTCGGCGACCAGCGTGTCGGCTGCGCGACGGACATTCAGCACCGGCGTGATGAGGTAAGAGATGGTGTCCGCGGATCGCCCCTCGGTGCGGGTCGCAAGCGAATGCCCCGCGTACCACGCCACGGCAAGTGGCGCGGCCCCGATGGCGCCGACAATCGCAACGACGACGCCAGGCCGACGAGCACGACGCTTGCGTTTCGTCATCGGTCCCTGAACCGGGCGTAGCGCACCATGTGAGCAAGAGCGGCGACGGCGCGGTTGCCTGTCGGGAAGCAGTAACGGCCGGAATCGCGCACGGCACGCGGCCCGGGGTTGTCGGGGTCGGCGATCGCCAGTTCCGTGGCAACGAGAATCGGCTTGTTGGTTTCGGCGGAGAGCTCGGACGCCGCCTCGGCGAATCGGGTGTCTTGGCGCTCGTGGTAGGCAACGATGCGTTCGAGGCCATGGTCGGGATAGAACGAACCCTCGCGCATCAGGCGGGCCTGGTTCGATTGGATGCCGAGACCGAGATAGATGACGGCATCGATGTCGGCGTGTCGGGCGATGAGGCCGAGCACCTCGGGGATCGTGTCGCGGGTTTCGCCTCCTGCGCAGTCGACCGGGTTTCCCTTGCTCCAACGCGGGGGAAGCCTTTCATCGATCGCTTCGCGCAGGTCGTCGGGAAGCGGAACAAGGGACAACTCGGGTCGCTGGTAGAGCGCATCCGAGGTGACAACACCCCATCCGCCGGCGGTCGTCAAAATCACCGTCCGGCCGCCGCGCGGGAGGGGTTGGGTCGCAAAGCATGCGGCGGTGTCGAATGCTTCTTCGACCGTTGCGGCACGAACAAGACCAGCGGCGCGACAAGCGCCGTCGAACACCTTGTCATTTGCCGCGAGTGCGCCCGTATGACTGGCTGCGGCGCGCGCACCTGCTTCGGTTGCGCCGCCCTTCACGATGACGAGGGGCATGCGACGTGAAACGTCCGCCAATTGATTCATGAGGGCCCGACCATTGGTGATTCCCTCGAGGTAGGCGAGGCCAACGGTGGTGGCCTCATCGGCTGCGTACCACTCGAGATAGTCGGCGACGGACACGCTCGCCGCATTCCCTGCCGATACGGCGCGACTCACGCCGACGCCGCTTTGACGGGCATAGTTCAAGAAAGAGGAGACGAAGTTGCCGCTTTGGCTTGCGACTCCGATACGTCCGGCCGGCGGGTACGGAGCAACGATCTGGGCGCAGAGTTTCGCGGGCGTGCTCACGACGCCCTGACCGTTCGGGCCCGCGAGCAAGATGTCGAGCTCGTCCGCCAACGCGACGATCTCGTCTTCGAGTTTGCGTCCATCATCGCCAGCTTCGCCGTAACCAGCCGATGTGAGGAACGCCGCCTTCACGCCTTTCGACGCGCAGTCGCGCAGCAAGCCGGGGTTCGCCGAAGTTGGAGTGCACACGAACACCAGATCGGCAAACCCATCCGGCAGGTCACCGACCGAGGCAACCGTTCGCACACCGAGCACCTCCTCCCCCGACAGGTTCGTGCCGCCGACGCGCCCTTCGTAGCCACTTGCGAGGATGTTGTGCATCGACACGAAGCCGAACTTTCCCGGGTGACTGGACGCGCCGGTCACGAGCACGCCACGCGGCTCGAACAGCGCCCTGAAATGCGCGTCGCTGAACTTCTTCGACCTGCCGTGCGCGGCGGGTACATCCGTCGGCTCGCCAACCTCGACCAGTGCGTCGACAGCGACGAGGCCGCCGCTGGCCGTGACGAGAAGCGGATTCACGTCGACGGACGAAACGTCGCTGCGCCTTTCGGCCGTCTCGGACAGACCCACGAGTACTCGTGTCAGGGCGTCGCGGTCGACCGCGGTTTCGCCACGGAACGCGTCGAAAAGTTTCTGGGCCTTGATCTCGCTGATCATCTCGTGGGCATCGGTGACCGAGACGGGAACGGGGCGGAACACGACGTCTGCGACAGCTTCGGCGAGCACGCCACCGACACCGAACATGACGACCGGACCGAATTGAGGGTCGCGAACGACGCCCGCGATGAACTCACGGTTGCTCTTCACCATCGGCGCAACGAGCACACTGACCGTTCCGTCCTCCGGACGAGCGGCGTCAAAGAGTGCGGTGATCACCTCGGTGAGTGCATCGACATCGCCGATGTTCAGTCGAACGAGACCACGTTCGGTCTTGTGGGCGATGCGGTCACCATTGAGTTTGGCCACGACGGGAAAGTCGATCGAACGCGTCGCCAGTAGAGCGGTCAACTCTGTCCTGGACACCGCGGCGGGGAGTTCCAATTCGGGCAGGAACGGGAACCCGAACTCTGCGAGGAGCGCCTTGCTCTCGCGCTCCGACAATGTCTTGGTGGGTCCGCCTTTGTTGCTCACGCGCCGAGACTAGTGAGCGAAGCGTCCTCATCGGCGACGAGCGTGCGTCGGAACATGTCGAGAAGGTGGTCACGTCGCGCCAGCAGCATCTCGGGAGCCAGAGCATCGTCGACGAGCAGGCCGTTGATGAAGGGCGCATCGGAGACGTATCCGAGGAGCGCCGCATAGGCCGTCACGAGAATTTGCCGCGCATCGACCTTGCGGAAACGTCCGGCGACCATCTCCTCTTCGAGCCACACCACAGCGGCCTCGAAAAAAGGTGCCACGACTCCGACGAGGTCGATGCCGAGACGTTCGCCACCCTCGATCGCCTCGCGGCGCATCAGGCGAACGTACGAAGGGTTCTCGCAGAAGAGATCGAACCCCGAAACGAGAACGGCTGAGAATCGCTCCCAACCCCATCCCGGGGTCTTCATCGTTGCTTCGACCCGTTCCAGCCAGTCCGACAGCATTCGCTCGAAGACCTCGCCGTAGAGAGCGTCTTTGCTGGCGAAATGGTGGAGGAGGCTCGGTCGCTTGATTCCCACCCCGGCCGCGATGTCGTTCAGTGATGTTCCCTCGTAGCCGAAGCGGGAAAAGAGTTCGGTTGCCTCGTCGAGAATCAAGTCGCGCATCGGGCGCTGGACCATGCGGGAAGCCTATCCGAAAGTTCTACCTACTGGTCGGTAGACGGATAGGGTGCGCTCATGATCGTCGGTTTCACGCCTGCTCTCGCTGCCCCGTCATCGTTCATCGGAATCGTTGTCACGGCCCTCGTCGTAGGTCTGGCGGTGACTGTTCTCGCGAACATCGCCACCACGGTCTATCTGCATCGGGCGATGTCACATCGCGCGCTGACGCTGTCGCCTGTCGCTGCTTTCGGCTTTCGTTTCGTCATCTGGGTGACGACGGGAATCCGGCCGCGACAGTGGGTCGCGGTGCACCGCAAGCACCACGCGTTCACCGACATCGATGGTGACCCCCACTCTCCGGTCTTGCTCGGATGGAAGACCGTCCAGGCAAAGAACGTGGCGCTTTACCGTCGTTGCGCGAACGAGCCGTCGACTCTCCAGCGTTACGCAAAAGACATGCCACCGACGAGGGCCGATGTCATCGCGTTCGACAGGACGATCCTCGGCCTGACGATCGGAATCACGTCGTTGTGTCTCGTCTTTGGTCTGTGGGCCGGACTGGTCGCGGCCTTGGTGCACGTGAACCTGTACCTCGGAGGGTCGGCTGCAGTGAACGCAATCGGGCATCATTTCGGTCGCCGCCCCTACGACAACGGGGCGGGCAATCTCCAGTGGCTGGCGTTCCTCACCGCCGGTGAAGGACTGCACAACAACCATCACGCCGCTCCGACATCGGCACGACTGGCGCATCGT
>JBEAPO010000074.1:0-27216 GCA_041164425.1 Actinomycetota bacterium | reverse complement strand
CCCAAGAGGACGAAGTGGCGATGAAACTGCTCCGCACGCTCTCGATCGTCAGCCGTCGACGCTGGCCCGACTGGGCCGACAAGGCTCCGTCGGTCGGCGTTCCGCCGCCGAAGAAGAAAGCCGACCCCGCGCCCGCGACAGCTTCCGCCACTCCGGCGCAAGAAGGCACCACGACGGCGAACTAGGTTCGCCGCATGCCACTGCATCCTCAGGCCAAGTTCATCACCGACTTCGTTGCTGGCCTCGGCAACAAGCCCTTCGAAGACGACACGCCTCAAAATGCGCGTGAATCGCGCGCGGCGATGCAGGCGCCGTCAACGGTGCCGATCCACAAGATGACCGACATCGACGCCGGTGGCGTGCCGGCGCGGCTCTACAAACCGAACGACGATGCGAATCTCCCGCTGCTCGTCTACTACCACGGTGGTGGTTGGGTCCTGGGCAGTGTCGAGTCGCACGACAGCGTGTGCCGCGCGATATGCATGCAGACTCCGTGCGCGGTTCTGTCCATCGAGTACCGGCTCGCACCCGAGCATCCGTTCCCCGCTCCACTCGTCGATTGCGTCAACGCCACCCGATGGGCGCACCTCAACGCCGCATCGCTCGGTTGCGATCCGAACCGCATCGCAATCGGCGGCGATTCGGCGGGCGGCAACATCGCCGCGGCCATCGCGAACATGCAGGTCATTCCCGCGGCATACCAATTGCTCATCTACCCGGTCACGGACTGTCATCTCGGCCACTCCAGCCACCAAGAAAACAAAGACGGTCCGTTCCTCACGCACGCCGGCATGAAATGGTTCGTGCACCACTACGTGTCGGGCACAAACACCTCACTCGACGACCCGCGCCTATCACCGCTCTTCGAGTCGGACGCCAACCTCGCAGCCGCACCGCCCACGTGCGTCATCACGGCGGAATTCGACCCGCTGCGCGACGAGGGTGATGCCTACGCGGCGAAGCTCGCCTCGCTCGGCGTTCCCGTGTCGCACATCCGGTTCTCCGGCCAGTTCCATGGCTTCGTGTCGCTCGCCGACTTCGTCGACGACGGCAAGGCTGCAATCTCGATGTCGGCCAGCCTCCTACGGGCCGCGTTCAACCCGCCACAACTCAGCTAACGGCACAGCGCCCGCGCACGGGCGAACACCGCGTCGATCATCGGCTCGGTGAGTTTTCCCGTGAACGTGTTCTGCTGACTCGGGTGAAACGAACACAGCAACGTCATCGGCCCGCTCGACGGATCGAAGTCGACTTCGACCCCGTGTCCGAACTTCGGTCGCGGTTTCACACCGAAGAATTCGGTCGCGGCAACGTAGGCGAAGTTTCCGAGACACACGACGACGCGCAGTTCCGACAGAAGTGCGATCTCTCGTTCGAGAAACGGCGTACACGCATCGCGTTCCTCGGGCGTCGGAGCGTTTCCCGGTGGCGCACACTTCACCGCAGCCGTCACCCACGCGCCGACGAGTTCGAGTCCGTCGTTGCGGTCGGTCGACGTGGCCTGGTTCGCGAAGCCCGCCTTGTGCATGGCGCGATACAGCCAATCGCCGCTGCGATCGCCCGTGAACACACGGCCCGTGCGGTTCGCCCCGTGCGCCGCGGGGGCGAGGCCGAGCACCAACAGTCGCGCCGCGGGATCACCGAATCCCGATACGCCACGACCCCAATACTCATCGTCGCGATATGCGGCCCGCTTCTCTTGGGCGACGCGTTCTCTCCACTCGACGAGGCGTGGGCACGCCGTGCACTTGTGAACATCCGTCGCCAGACGGGACACGGAATCCGCTTTTCGGCCGCCCACGTGCACACAGTAGGCGCGCAACAAGTATTTTCGGAACCGATGGCGCGCGCGGCGAAACCCAAACACCCCCAGGCCACGACCGTGTTGCTCGTGCGTCACGGACAAACTCCAACGACCGGCCAGTCGTTACCCGGCCGCGCCAAGGGACTGCACCTCAGCGACAAGGGTCGTGAGCAGGCGGTCGAAGTTGCCGAGCGCCTCGCTACGTTCCCGAAAATCGATGCCATCTACGCATCCCCTCTCGAACGTACGCGCGAGACCGCCACTCCACTGGCGAAGAAGCTCGGGCAGCGCATCGTCATCGACAAGGGTCTCATCGAATGTGATTTCGGTGACTGGACCGGCGCGAAGCTCGCCGACCTCATGAAGAAACCCGAGTGGGCAACGGTCCAACGCGCGCCCAGCACGTTCAGGTTTCCCAACGGTGAGTCGTTCACGGAGATGCAGGTACGCATCACCACCGCACTCGACGAGATCAGGTTGCGCCACCCCGGTGGCGTCGTCGCGTGTTTTTCGCACGCAGACCCGATCAAGGCCGCTCTAGCCCACGCCATGGGCACCCACCTCGACTTGTTCCAGCGAATCGTCGTCAGCACATGTTCCGTGAGCGCGCTCGCCTACGGAACGGGTTCTCCGATAGTCCTCACCGTCAACTCGACCGGCGGCTCGCTCGCCGACCTGCGACCATCATGACCGTCTACCGCGACTTCGATACACCCGATGGGTTCACGACGGCCGCACTCGGTCGACCCGGCCAACGCATCTTTCTCATCCAGGTACGCGGCGACGGTGCAGTCGTGACATTGAAGTGTGAGAAGCAGCAGGTCGCGGCGATCGCGCACTACGTGCGAGAACTGCTCGCTGACCTTCCCGATGGCGACGTACCACTTCCCGATGCTCTCGACCTCGTCCCGGTGGACACCACTGGTGCGACCGACGATCCCTTCGACTTCGTGGTCGGGCCGATCGGCGTCGCCTACGACCGTGACCTCGATCGAGTCGTTGTTCAACTCGACGAGATGGTCCCCCTCGACGAAAACGGTGAACCCGACCCCGACGTTGTTGCCGGTCGTGTCCGGGGCCTCATCACACGCGGGCAGGCGCTCGCTTTCTGCGATCATGCGGAAGACGTCGTGGCAGCGGGCCGACCAAACTGCCGATGGTGTGGATTTCCGATCGACCCGGACGGACATCCGTGTCCGCGAATGAACTAGTCGGCCACGACAACCCGATGCGCCTTCTCTCCGAGGGTGCGATCGAAGTCGTCGGGCGAATGCCGTGGAGCAGCAATGCAACGTTTCTGGTTAAGGTCGCCGACAACTCGGGCACCGCGCAGGCCATTTACAAACCCTTACGGGGCGAGCGACCGTTGTGGGACTTTGAACCCGGCCTGCACCGCCGCGAGGTAGCCGCATACGAGTTGTCCGAAGCGATGGGCTTCGACCTCGTGCCACCCACCATCCTGCGCGACGGCCCCCTCGGTGAGGGCTCGTTGCAGTGGTTCATCGAGGCCGACCCGAATGTCCACTACTTCACGATGTTCGAGAGCCGCGACGAACTGCACGACCAGCTGAAGACGATGGCGGTGTTCGACATCGTCGTCAACAACACCGACCGCAAGGGTGGTCACGTGCTGGTCGACGCAAACGACCATGTGTGGGGAATCGACCACGGAGTCTGTTTCTCCGCCGACTTCAAGTTGCGCACAGTCATCTGGGACTTCGCCACCGAGAGTCTGACGACGCTCCATCGCGAAGCACTCACGCGCGTCGCGGAGCAGGTGCCGCTGCGTGTCGCCGCTCTGCTCGACGACGAAGAAGTTGCTGCAACCGCCGAACGAGCACGCTGGTTGCTCGACGCCGGGGTGTTGCCCTACGACCCGTCGGGTCGAAGGGTTCCCTGGCCACTCGTCTGAGCCGACCTAACCTGCGTCCATGCACAGCGACCTCGATGCACTCGTCGACCGCGCCGACCTCGACGAGATCATTCGACGTATCGACGACATGTGCTCGACACGTGCTTGGGTCAAACTCGCATCGCTGCGCGACAAGGCCGCCGCCGCCGTACGTACTGGCCGCCAGACTTGGCCTTGTGCGACGCTCGCCAACTATCGGCTTGCCTTGCATGGACCAGCAGACATCGCTGCCGCCTCGCTGCAACACCCGACAAGCACGTTCAGCATCGGTCCGCTGACCGAAGTCATCGCGCAGAACCACACCTTTGCCGAACTGGCCGACCACATCGACGATGCGCCGTTGCGCGGCTTCGTTGCCTACGAGCGGGCGATACGCGGCGAGTCGATTCCCGACAGTCGGGCCCTGCGTGCCGTCCTCGAGATTCCGCTCAACCCCGCCGCGTGGGAACCGGTCTACGAGCCGCCCGTGTACGACGACAACGGCGTGAGCGCCCCGACACCGCAACTCAACATTGCACCGGCGACAGAAGTGACGTGCATTCCTGCGTCGACCGACGAAGACCCCGACATCGAGGCTGCGCTGCGTTCGGTCGTCGAGGCGTGGACGACGCAATCGAACGGCCGCGTCTCGTTTGCCGCCGTGTCGGGCGGAATCGATTCGGCACTCGGTGCTCTCGGCCTCGTCCGAGCTCAGGTGTCACCTCTCGAACCGTCACAGGTGATGGCCCTCGTCGCGTGGGCCGGCGCATCGGGTGGTGCACATGGCCGTCGTCGTGGCGGCGCACAAGGACGCTTCGGTGCATGGTGGTTCGCCACTGCGATGGCCGACGCACTCGACGAGTGGCCGCTTCCCCCTGGCACGCTGCGCGCAGAGATGGAAGAGCTCCAATGGTTCACGTGGACAACTAATGAGCCCACTCTGGGGTGGCAACTCCAACTAGCCATCTGGGACCCGTTCAATGACATGTCGTGGGCGTTCACCGCCCGCGACCAATAAGTTCGGCGTGGGCGTTCACCGCCCGCGACGAAACGTAAGAGTCAGCGGCCCTTCAGGGCTTCGATCAACTTCGGCAGAACCTTGTGCACGTCACCGACGATGCCGAGGTCAGCGATACCAAAGATCGGCGCTTCCTTGTCCTTGTTGACCGCGATGATGTTCTTTGAGCCCTTCATGCCGACCATGTGCTGCGTCGCACCCGAGATGCCAGCAGCGATGTAGACGCTGGGCTTCACGACCTTGCCGGTCTGGCCGACCTGGTACGAGTACGGAACCCAACCAGCGTCGACGATTGCGCGCGACGCGCCAGGGGCGCCTTTCAACAATTTGGCCAATTCCTCGACCAGGCCGTACTTGTCGGCCTCGCCGAGACCGCGACCACCGGACACAACGATGTCGGCTTCGTCAAGCTTCGGGCCCGTGGTCTCTTCGACATGGACCGCGGTCACCTTTGCTGCGCCGGTTGCACCGAGGTCGGGCACGGCGACCGTAACGACTTCGGGTGCGCCGCCACCCGCCGATTCAGCGGCAAAGCTCTTTGGACGGAAAGCAACGAGGTACGGGCCCTCACCGGTGAAGGTTGTGGTGACGAGCGTGTTGCCACCGAAGATCGGTGTCGTCGCGCTGACCGACCCACCGTCGACGCTGACGTCGATGCTGTTGGTGAGAACCGTCTTGTCGAGCTTCACCGACAGGCGCGACATCACGTCGCGGCCCTCGTAGTTCTGCGGGAAGAGGACGAGGTCGGGCTTGTCGCCACCGTCGATCACTGCCTTCATCGCCGACGCAACGGCGACGCCAGGGAGCTTGCCCCCAAGATTGCCGGTCGAATACACCTTCGTTGCGCCGTAGTCACCCAGAGCGGCAGCGACCGACGATGCGTCGTCGCCGATGAACACGACGACGTTCGACGCGAGCGAGCGCGCCTTCGTGAGCAGTTCCAGAGTCGCCGATGTCGGCGCACCGTTTGCGATCTGCGCGAATACCCAGACGTTGTTCACAGACATGTTGTTGACCTCAGATCACTTTCAGGTTTTCCAGGAATGCAACGATCTTGCCGAACGACTCGCCGTCGTCCTCGATGATCTCGCCGGCTTGACGGGCCTCAGCCTGTGCGACGTTCGAGATCTTCTGGCCCGCTCCGGCCCAACCCGCGGGCGACACACCGAGGTCGGCGGCCGTGACGGTGTCGACGGGCTTGCTCTTCGCGGCCATGATGCCCTTGAAGCTCGGGTAGCGCGGCTCGACGACACCCGCAGTGACGCTGATGAGCGCGGGCAACGGGCACTCGACCTCGTCGTAACCGGCTTCGGTTTGACGATCGACGCGCAACGTGCCGCCATCGACGGCAACCTTCTTTGCGAACGTGACCGAAGGAAGACCGAGTACCTCGGCCATCTGTTCGGGCACGGTTCCGGTGTATCCATCGGAAGACTCGGTTGCGGCGATCACGAGATCGGCACCGCCCAACTTCTGTACCGCGGCGGCGAGCACCTTCGCGGTAGTGAGTGCATCGCTGCCCTGCAATGCAGGATCAGAAACGAGCACGCCCTTCGCCGCTCCCATCGCGAGCGCGGTGCGCATGCCCGCGGTCTCACCGTTCGGAGCCATCGACACGAGGTTCACTTCGCCACCACCTGCGGCGGCGACCAGCTGCAGTGCCATCTCGACGCCGTATGCGTCGGAGTCGTCGAGGATGAGCTTGCCGTCACGCTTGAGGGTGTTGGTGGAGCCGTCGAGGGCGCCGGGCGTGGCGGGGTCCGGAATCTGTTTCACACAGACGATCACGTTCATAAGACGACCATTGTTACCGCTCGGTCGGCCTGCCGCCCAACCGAGAAGCCCCACTGCTAGCGTGGGAACGCCGTGAGACTGCTTCTGGTCGTCAACTCCTTTGCGTCATCCGTCACAGCGCGCAACACGGTGGTCGTCCACCAGCAACTCGCCCGCCGCCACGACGTGCAGGTGGTGGAAACTAACCGCCGCGGCCACGCCACCCGCTTTGCCCAGGACGCTGCCCGGCGGGGTCTCGACGCCGTGGTCGCCTTCGGCGGAGACGGCACCCTGAACGAGGTCGCCACCGGCGTTGCCGGCTCCGACACGGCCCTTGCCGTGCTGCCCGGCGGATCAACCAACGTCTTTGCCCGCACCCTCGGCATGCCGAACGACCCGGCCGCAGCGGTGAAACAGCTGTGTACCGCGCTCGAGACCGAATCGATCAAGCCCATCGGCCTCGGCAACTGCAACGGTCGCTACTTCTGCTTCCACACGGGGGTCGGCTACGACGCAGCGGTGGTGAGGCTCGTGGAACGCCGCGCGTCGTTGAAGCGCTACCTCGGCCACCCGCTCTTCGTCGGTGCGGCACTGCAAACCTGGGCTGTCGGCTACGGCAGGAAGCGACCGCACTTCAGCGTGCGCATCGGTGAGACGACCCCGATCGAAGGCTTTTTCACGATCGTGATGAACACCAACCCGTACACGTTCCTCGGGAAGAAACCTCTCAACCTGTCACCGCAGACCAATCTTGATGCGGGGCTCACGGTGGTCACCTTCACATCGCTATCGGCGGTGGGACTTCTCGGGTCGCTCGGTCGCGCTCTCGTGCGTGGCGGTGTTCATGACAACAAGCAACTCGTCATCCGCGACAACGTGCAGGCGCTGTCCGTCGACGACGACCGCCCCTTTCCGTACCAGCTCGACGGCGACTACCTGGGCGAAACGAACGAACTGCGCTTCACGCACGTACCCGAGGCCGTGCGTCTCGTCATGCCTGTCTAGGCCGACCGGTCGGACAACGTTGCGATCGCGACGTCAGGAACGTTGGTGCAGATTCCGTCGACGCCGAACACGCGAAGTTCGGACATCTTCGAAGGCTCGTCGCACGTCCAAACGTTGACCATCAGGCCGTGGGCGTGTGCCTCGGTTACGAGACGTTCGGTGACGAGACCGAACCAGGGGTGCACCGCGACATGGCCCGCATCGCGCAGAGATGCGAATGTCGTCGTCATCTCTTCGACGGCCACACCCGGCGTCAACCAGGCGGTTGCGATGTCCGGCGCCACAGCGCGAAATCGGTCGATCGTCTCACGACGGAACGACGAGACGAGAAAACGTTCGGGTTCGGCGCGTCGGTGCAACGCAGCGGCGACCTCGACCGCAATGTCGTCGGACCGGTCGAAGTCGGGGTCGTTCGGGTCGTTCTTGATCTCGACGTTGACCCACATGCCTCGGCACGCGTCGAGGGCGGTGTCGAGCAACGGAACCTCGGCCGGTAACTCCACGGTTGAAGTTCGCACGATTGCACGACCGTCGGCGAGGTGGGCATCGTGGTGGACGACAAGGTGACCGTCGGCGGCGCGGCGGACGTCGAGCTCGACCGCGTCGGCCCCCATTTCGGCGGCCCGGCCGAAGGCGGCGAGGGAGTTTTCACGCTCGGCCCGGGACGCTCCGCGGTGAGCCACGACCGCGCACCCCCTGCCGGGCCCCGACGGAATCGCGGCTCGCCCCGAGGGGCCGGAAATTCGGCTCACAAATGTCACCGTAGCCCTTGTCATCCGTCATCCGACGGCGTAGTTTCACCGACGCCGTGGCGGAGGGCTCTCTTGACGTTCGCTTCCACGACAACTGTCAGTAACCATTTGGCGGCCCGCCGCCCCGAACCCCCCAGGAGATGAAGTGACGATCCTCGCTTCAAGTCTCGCCCTCGGCGCAGCCGATTACACGTGGCGCCAGCACGCAGTGTGTCGAGACACCGACCCCGAATTGTTCTTTCCGGTCGGCTCCACGGGCCAAGCCCTCTTGCAACTCAGCAAGGCAAAGGAAACTTGCAGTCAGTGCACCGTGAAGATCGAGTGTCTGCAGTTCGCGATTGACACCAACCAAGATTCGGGTGTCTGGGGCGGCACATCTGAAGATGAGCGCCGCGCCTTGCGCCGTCAGATCGCTGCCCGCAACCGCTCGACACAGAACGCCGGCTGAACCGCCTCTCAGACCGGGGAGAGGGGAACGCGGAGTTCGATGACAGTGCCCGGTCCGGCGCCACTGGCAGACGCTCCACGAGTCGCACCGTCGACCACGTGATCTTCGGGCGTGGCACGACGCATTGCGATTGTGCCACCGAGTTCGGTCGTGACGAGCGTGCGAACAATCGACAGCCCGAGACCCGTGGCATTTGCGATGTCGAAATCGGTCGCAAGTCCCGCGCCGTTGTCGATCACGCGGACACACAGCACAACATGGTCGTCGTCATCGACTTCGTGCGACAACTGCACCGCGACACTGCCCTTGCCCGTGAGCCCCTCCCGGAAGCCGTGGTCGACGGCATTCTGCAGCAACTCGGTGAGCACGACCGACAGAGGTGTCGCCACGGTTGCCGGCACACGACCACCATCGCCGTGGACCACGAAGCTGACGGGGCGGTCGGGTGACTGAAGGCTGTCTTCGACGAGACGTAGCAGCGGGCGCACGATCTCGCTGAATGTGACGTCGTCACCCGGTTCACGCGACAACGTCTCGTGGACGAGTGCGATCGTGCGGATACGACGCACGGACTCGTTAATCGCCGCCTTCGCCTCGGGAGAGTCGAGTCGCCTCACCTGAAGCCTGAGCAACGACGAAATCGTCTGCAGATTGTTCTTCACGCGGTGGTGGATCTCGCGGATCGTCGCATCCTTCGACAAAATCAACCTGTCGCGCCGGCGTAGCTCGGATACGTCCCGCAACAACAGCACCGCGCCGGTGACGGTTCGTTCCGCGCCTTCCTCGATGAGTGGCATGCACCGTGCCAAGAGCGTCACCTCGGCAGTCTGGTCGAACTCCTCGACCACCGGTTCGCCGCGTTCGAAGGCCTGACGCACCGCACTATCGGTGAAACCGAGTTCGGAAAGCGTCTGACCGACGCTGTTCGAGCCGATGCCGACACGATGCAGCGCCGACACTGCGTTCGGCGACGCGTAGCGGACTTTCCCTTCCTCGTCGATGACAAGGACACCGTCTCCTACGCGAGGCGAAATGCTGGAGTCGGCGACCCGACCGGGAAACGGGAAGAGACCACCGCGGATCATCCCTGCGAAACGACCGAAGATCTCGAGATAAGTGCGCTCGAGTTCCCCCGGCTGACGGCCCGATCGCGTCGACCACTCGCGCGTCAGTACGGCGATCGGCCGACCACCGTGACGAACCGGAATGGCGAGAATTCTTGCAGCCGCATCGGAACCGTCGATGGAGATCTCACCCTCTTCGATGTCGCCACTACGAAACGACGACTCGATGATGCGTCGCCGTTCGTCATCGACGGTCGAGCCGACGAAGTCGGCGATGTACAGCGTTTGGCCGGTCGCGGCGCGCACATGTGCCGCGAGCAGCCACTCGTCGGCCTTCGTCGGCAGGTACAGCAGAAGGTCGGCGAAGCAGAAATCGGCGAGCATGCCCCACTCGGACACGAGGTTCTGAAGGTGGCCAACCGACTCTTTGCCGAGGCCGGTGTGTTGACGCGCGAAGTCACCGAGGGTGGCCATGAATGAAGTCTGCCCGAGACCGGCACCCCGACTATGGCATCAGATTCCGGGCGAGGCCCCGCACCCCGGCGACGTCGTTCACGGGGCGCTGCGACTCGGCAACACGGCGAACCGGACAGCCGTGGCGTACAGCGAGTTCTCGACACAACGTGTCTTCGCGCTCGACAGTCGAGAGAATCTCGTCGACGGCGCCGGCCAAACCGCCATCGCCGGTCACCCCGGCAAGTACGGTGGCCTCGCGCCTGGTTTCGTCATCTATCGTCCGGTTCACCACGACGCCGCTCAGATGCAGACCACGTCGCACGAGTTCGTCGGCCAGGAAACCCGCCTCGGCCGCAGGTGCGGGCTCGGCGGTCGTCACGACGAGAAACTGCGTCGACTCGTCACGCAACAGATTCTCGACGTCGCGGGCATGGGCGGTGAACGTCGGCTCCATCAAGCGGAAAAGTGCGAAGAACTCCGATACGTCGGAGAGGAACCGCGATCCGAGCACGCGGTCCGCGATCGCAAAGAAAGGCCGCGATGTCACGGCGACGAGCCGGTTGGAGGAGGGCAGGGTGAGCCACCGCAGGAGGCGACTCGCAAAGAACTCCCGCATACGTTCGGCTGCGTCTATCACACTGAGTGCGTTGCGTGACGGCGGGGTGTCGACGACGACGACGTCATAAAGCCCGGACTGCGTTACTTCCCAAAGTCTCTCGACGGCGATGTAGTCGTGACTATTCACGAATCGTCCTGTGATGTTCCGGTACAGCCCGTTCGAGAGGACACGATCTGCGACGGCCTCATTCGGTGCGACACGTCGCACGAGCACATCCCAGCCGAGTCGGGCATCGAGCATCGAAACGGAGAACGGCGCTCCCCCGCCGACGGTCACCACCTCGTTGCCTTCGGCGACGACCCCCATCGACGAGGCGAGCCGTCGCGCGGGATCGACAGTGATGAGCAGGACGCGTTCGCCCTCTGTTTCTGCATGTGCGGCAGCAAGCGCCGCGGAATAAGTCGTCTTACCCACACCACCCGCACCGGTGACGACGATGACCCGCGTCTCGATCACAACTGCTCACCGAATTCCTCGTCGAGCATCCGGGTGACTGCGTAGACGACGTCACTCACGTCCGCTTGCGGTTCGCGCGCAACAAGCACGACCTCGGCCGACGGCACGTCCTTGAGACGCGCCACCTGCGTGGTGGCCACACGGTGGCGACCGTTGAGCGTCGCCGTAATGCGCGGAGCCACCGTTGCCCCATCGCGCGGTGGCGCCGGAGGCATGCGGTTCACGACGATCAACGGAACGTCGACCCTTGACTCGTCGCGGATGCGACCCGCGAGTTCGAGCGTCTCGTCGACCGGGCTCTCTTCGGGCGTCGTCACGAGCACAGCGGAAGTGACGTCGGCATCGGAGAGCATGTCGATCATCCAATCGGTCTGCTCGCGAAGCATGCCGACCTGTGCGAGCGAGCGGATGGTGCGCGGCGTCGCAAGTTGGCTCGCGATATGACCCGAGCTCTCCGCATCTACGACGACAACGTCGTATTGATTCGCACGGACCTCGTAACAAACCTTGCCGATGGCCAGGATTTCCTTCACGCCCGGCGCCGCATCGGCGACGAAATCGAGCGTCTGCGCGAGGACGCCGAGCCGCGAAACCAAGGGCACACGAACGTAGAGGCGGATGTACTGGCGCAGTGCGTCTTCAGTGGAATACACCAAAGTCACGAGATTCGGATGCTCGACAGAGACTGGTTTCTTGCCGTCCATCGACACGAGAAGGGTTCGCTTTCCGCGTTGCGCGGCGAGCAACGCGAGTGCAGCAGCGACGGTCGACTTTCCGACGCCTCCCTTTCCCGTGACGAAGAGCAGGCGACGGTCGGAAATGCGGTGCAGTTCTAGTCTCCGAAGCCGATCTTGCGGGCGCTGTCGGGTGAACCGAACTCGACGTAGGCGATTTTCCCACCCGGCAACGCGACCTCGCGGCCCTTCTTGTCGGTCAGCCACAGCGTGTCGGTCGCACCGGACATCGCGGCGCCGACGGCGGTCTTCAGTTGCTCGCGGGTGGCATCGTCGTCGGCGACTTCGACTACGACCTCGCGGCCCACTTGGCTCATACCGATGCGAATTTCCATGGCGTCACCCTATAAGGCGCTGTCCGAAGACGAACAGTCCTGTCGTACGTATCAGGAGATCTTCAGTTCGGCGTTGAAGATCTTCTTCGGACGCAGCGTCGTTGCCACTTCGGCCGCCAGCGCATGGAATGCTCGACCCGCCTCGCTGTTGGGGTCGACCGCAGCGATCGGACGTCCGTCGTCGCCACCTTCGCGCAACGTCGGCACCAGCGGAATACGGGCCAGCAACGGCACGTCGAGTTCGTTCGCGAGCTCCTCGCCACCGCCCGAGCCGAAGATCTCGTAGCGCTTGCCGTCGTCACCCGTGAACCACGACATGTTCTCGATGACACCACGCACCGGCAGGTTCACCTTCGCCGCCATGGCCGCAGAAAGTCGAGCGACCTTCTGTGCGGCGGGTTGCGGTGTCGTGACGACGTACACCTCTCCACGCGGCAGGTACTGACTGAGGCTGAGTGCGATGTCACCCGTACCGGGCGGCATGTCGATGAGGAGGAAGTCGGGTTCGTCCCAGAAAACGTCGGTGAGGAACTGCTCGAGTGCCTTGTGCAGCATCGGCCCACGCCAGATGACCGCCTGGCCCTCGGGCACGAAGTAACCGATCGAGATGCAGCGCACTCCGTACGACTCGGGTGGCACGAGCATCTGGTCGATCACGATGGGGTCGCGATCTGCACCCAGCATCCGAGGAATCGAGTAGCCGTAGATGTCGGCATCGACGATGCCGACCGAATGTCCGCGCGCGGCAAGTGCCACCGCGAGATTGGTGGTGACGCTGCTCTTGCCGACGCCTCCCTTGCCCGACGAAATGAGAAGTGGACGCGTCTTCGAGCCGGGCTGCGAAAACGGAATCATGCGGCCCTCCGCGTGGCCGTGGGCCTGCGTGCTACCTGCGGTCGATGCCGCGTCACCGTGCAGCATGCGTCGCACGTTCTCGCGCTCGGCATCGTTCATGACACCGAACTCGAGTTTCACCGAGGACACATCGGGATGGGTCGTCAACGCGGAGTTGACACGATTCTGGATCTCGTTGCGCAGTGGGCAACCCGCAACCGTCAGCACGACGGTCAACGACACGTCGCCCTTGCGACCGACGACGACGTCTCGCACCATTCCCAGGTCGACGATCGAGCGGTGCAATTCGGGATCTTCGACGGGACGCAGGAGATCGATGACGGCGTCGTTTGAAATTGCCATGGCGGACGTCCTTAGGGTTGTCGTTGGGGGGTGGTCGTCGTTGGGGGTAACGCGCGAGCGGCACACCTAATTTGCACTATCGCGGTAGGTACAATACCCCCGTGGCCAAAGAGACCAGCATGTCGTCCGGCGCATTCACAGCGACCGTGACCGCCATCACCTCGGCCTTCGGCGACCCCACGCGACGCACGGTCTACCTCTTCGTGCGCGAAAACTCGACGGGCGACCTCAACACGGGCGTCACCGCCGCCCAAGTGGCGGAGAAATTCGATCTCCACCCCAACGTTGCTCGTCACCATCTCGACAAGTTGGCCGCGGGTGGCTACGTCGAAGCAAGCGTCGAAAAGCCCCACGGCGGCGGCGCGGGCCGGCCGTCGAAGCACTACCGCTCGATCGGTCCCTCACCTCTCGAGTCGCAGGTGCGCAGTGACGACCTCGTCCTCAGTCTCTTGGGAAAGGCTCTCGAGAATCTCCCGCGCGATCGCGCCGAAGCGATGGCCGAGGAAGTCGGCGCTCAATATGGCCGTGCACTCGCAGCTGGGCTCGTCGGCGACGACATCGCAAACGGCCAACGTTCACTGCGCACTGCAATGCAAGCGGTTGCCGACGCGTTGACGGCACACGGATTCGCCGCGCACGCCGACCAACGCAACAACCAACTACGCATCGTGAACAACCACTGCCCGTTCGGCGACGTCGCAATAGAACATCCCGTCATCTGCGCCGTCGATCGCGGCATGGTGAAGGGAATGCTCGGAGCCCTCTACGGAGACACGAGTCCCGAACTGCAGGCATCGCTCCCCCAGGGCGACACGTTCTGCGCAACGACGGTCTAGTCGCCCCAGAAGCGCTGTTCGCGAAACGGGTCGCCGTACATGTGGTAGCCGTTGCGCTCCCAGAATCCCGCAGCGTCGCCGACGCGAGCTTCGATTCCGCGCAACCACTTCGGAGACTTCCAGAAGTAGAGGTGTGGCACGAGCAAACGCACCGGGCCACCGTGAATCGGCTCGATGGCCTCTCCTTCGTATTCCCACACGACGAGGGAGTCGTCGCACAGCACGTCTGCTAGCGGGAGATTCGCCGTGTATCCGTACTCGGCGTGACCGATGAAGTGAGTCGCCGATGAACGCAGGCCGGCACGTTCGAAGAGATCGCGCACACGCACACCACGCCAGGTGGTGTCGAACTTCGACCACTTCGTGACGCAGTGGATGTCGGTCGTTATCTCGACGCTCGGCAACGAGGTGAGTTCCTCGAACGTCAGAGTGAAATCGTTGTCGACCTCGCCAAAGACCCGCATGTTCCACTCGCCCGGCGCGTACTCGGGAACGTCGCCGACGTGGAGAACTGGGAACCGATCGGTGAGGTACTGACCCGGCGGCAATCTGGACGGGTCGTAACCCGCCGCGACCACGTCGTCACGGTTGCGGTCGAAGAAACCCATGGGGCGATTCTCACCCAGCGGCTTCGACTTCGGCAACTACTGCGTCGACGAAACTCTTCACCTGTGCCGGCGGGTCGCCCGCCTGACATTTCGCGAGGGCGCTCTTTGCCGTCACGAGGTCGTTCGCGAATCGGTAGCTGACGATCCCGAGGAAGCAATGGGCATCTGGGTACGAATCGTCGAGCAGGGTCGCGCGACCGAGACCAACGATCGCAGTCTGCACGGCGGCGTCAAGCACTGACTGCTCGGCATCCCGTGCGGTCAGTGCGAGCAGCCACGACCTGTAGGTGAGCGCCTCGACGTTGTCGGGGTCGACCTTCAGTACCTCGCTGTAGATGTTGATCGCGCTGATCGGATCGGAAAAGTTCAACTGTCGCGCCTGGGCAAGTTTGTTCGCGGTGCTGTCGGCAATGCCGCCCGATGCGGTTTCACCCGGCAGACGCTGGCCACTCTGACGGGCAACGAAGACACCAAGCCCCGCCGCCACGGCAACAACCAACAGCACTCCCACCAGGCGACGCGGGACCCGCCGCTTGCCTTCCGTGGATTCGGTGGAGCCGGGCGCATCGCCCTCGAGGCGCCGGATGATGTCGGCAGCACGAGCCGTGTAACTGCTGCGCAACGCGTTGTAATCGGCATCGTCGACGTCACCCACGACGCGTTCGCGTTCGAGATCGCGTAACGACGCCAACAAGAAGTCACGTTGTTCCTCGAGATTGCGACGTGTGAGTTCGTCCATGCGCGTGCCCGTCACAAGCCATCTGTCGGGTCGTCGTGGTCGCGCATCGCGGCGGCAACGATGTCGGCGTCATCGGGGTTCGCACGCACCGCACCTTCGCGTTGCCACCGGCGGAACACGACGACGAGACCTCCGAATCCGCAAACGAGCGCAACGACCGGCAGGACCCAGACCAGCGAGTCGACTCCTTCCGCGCGTGGCAACAAGAGGCTGCCGGGAAAACGTGACTCGATGTAACCGACGATGTCGTCGTCGGCACGCTGGCCCGCGGCGACCTGACGGGCGATTTCGTTGCGGATCGACTCGGCCGCCGAGGCACGACTGACGTAGATGCTCTCCCCGTTGCAGGTCGGACACGCGAGACGCTTCGAGATCGCGTCGATGCGCTCCTCTTGTGTCGACGGGCCCGACGACCGCGTCGCGCCGAAGGCAAGCAACACGACCGCCAGCAGGGTCATCGCGGCCCAAGAGAGTCTCCCCTTCAACCGACTCATGACCCGGTCCTGGTCAGCATCTCGCGCATCGAATCGATTCGGCTCGCCAAAAACGACGCCGTCACCTCACCCGCGACGCGCATTCTCACGAAGCCCGTGGGGTCGATGACCCATGTTTCGGGAACCTTCGCAACACCGAAGGCCACCGCGATCGCACCATCGGGATCGCGGATCTTGTCCCAGTCACCACCCTTTTCTTCGAAGAATGCCGACACGGCCTCATCGGTGTCGTCGTTCACGACGGTGAACAACTCGGCTCCGTCGGCGAGACCGTCTTGATTCTCGGCAAAGGCGACGAGTTCCGGATGCTCGTTGCGGCACGGCACGCACGTCGAGTTGAAGAAGTTGAGCACCACCCACGAACCCTTGCGTCGGGAGAGGTCGAACGATCCGCCTCCCACGAGTGTCGATTGCACCGCGGGAGCCGGGTTACCGATCAACGGCGACGACACGTCGGCGTCGCCACGCGGTTTCGACACCGCCAACACGACGAAGAACGCCACCAACACCAGCCCGACGACGGCCGCGAGTCGTCGTGACAATCGCCTCGCGGTCGTCACTTCGCCACCGCCTCACCGTTTGGCACCGGAGCAGAAGTGGGGTCGGTGGGTCGACGGCGCCGACGACCGGGGAATGCCGCGAGCACCGTTCCGACGGCCATCAGGCCGCCACCGATCCACAACCACATGATGAGCGGCTTCACGAACACCTTGATCCGCGCCTCGCCCGAATCCTTTTTCACGGGTGGCTCGAGCGTGAGATAGATGTCGTATCTCCACGTCGTCTTCACCGACGGCGTACCGACGTTCATGCCCATGTTGAGGAACTTGGTGATGGCCGGGGCGTAGGCCTGGCCACCGTCGACCGACACGAGCGCCTTCACCGCCGTGCTGCGGTCGTCCTTTTCCTCGCGGAAACCGACGAGTTCGAACGTGTGTCCCGCGAACGACGCGGGTACCCCCTCGCTCAGGCGCAATTCCTGCGAGCGTGTGTACGCGTTCGATGCCGACAACGCGACCGCGATGAGAATCACTCCGAGGTGTACGACCATTCCGCCGTTCGCGCGGCCCACGAGACCGCGCCAACCCTGACGCCGCGTGGCGAGCACCACTTGTCGCAACGCCGCACCGCCCGAAAATCCACCGAGAGTGAACGCAAGAAGTGGTGCAAGGCCATCCGCTCCCGAAACGAGCGCCGCGACGAGCGCACCGATGCCACACCAAGCGGGCCAAAACAAGCGGTCGCGCAGCAGTTCGGTCGACGCCTTGCGCCACGGCAACACGGGCGCAATGGACATCAGCGCCAACATCGCAATGCCAATAGGTGTGGAGAGTCGATCGAAGAACGGTTCTGCGACGGAAATCTGGCGATCCTGGAGTGCCTCGATGATCAGTGGGAAGACCGTGCCGAGCAACACCACGAAGGCGAAGACACTGAAGAGCACATTGTTCGCAAGGAACGCCCCCTCGCGCGACACCGGCGAGTCGATCGACCCCGGTGAGCGCAGTTCGTCACCCCGCCAGCCGATGAGAACGAGCGAGACGACAACGATCAGACCGAAGAAGACGAGCAGGTACGTGCCGATGTCGCTCTCGCTGAAGGCGTGCACGCTGTTCAACACCCCCGAGCGGGTGAGGAACGTCCCGAGAATCGTCAAACTGAAGGTCGCGAGCAACAGTGACAGGTTCCAAACCCGCAACATTCCGCGGCGTTCTTGGACGAGCACAGAGTGGATGTACGCGGTTCCCGTCAACCACGGCAACAGGCTCGCATTCTCGACCGGGTCCCACGCCCACACGCCCGACCATCCGAGCACCTCGTAGCTCCACCAACCGCCGAGGATGATGCCAACCGTGAGGAATCCCCACGCGAACAACGTCCATCGACGCGTCTCGATGAGCCAACCTTCGCCGACACGACCAGTCACCAGCGCGGCGATCGCGAACGCAAACGGCACGGTGAAACCCACATAGCCGAGATAGAGGATCGGCGGATGGAACAACACGAGGATGTGGTTTTGTAACAGCGGGTTCGGCCCCGGACCGTCGGTTACACCCGGAGCACCCTCTGCGAACGGGTTGGCGGGCCCGAAACTGAGGATGAAGAAAAACACCATCACGATGCAGATCACCGCGATGGCCCACGAGATCAGTTCGTCGTCGAGACGTTTGCGGTAACGCCATGCAACGAGCGCGGCCGACAGCGCAAGAGCGAAGATCCAGAGCAGAATCGACCCTTCGAGAGCACTCCACACGGCGGTGAAGTTGTAGAGAGCGGGCGTGGACCTCGACCCGTGGTCCTGTACGTACTGCAAGGAGAAGTCGCGCGTGATCATCGCCCACTCCATCGCAACGATCGCCCCGAGCGACGCGAGAAATGCCAAGCCCACGAAGCGGGGCACGAGTCTCGACGTGCGCACGGACTCGCCGCGCGACGCTTCGCGTGCGGCGGTGATAGCCGCGAACGCCCCGAATGCAGCCGCTACCACCCCGACGAGCAGGGTGCCGCGACCGACCGGACCGGCGACGCCGCTAGCCCACACGGCTGCAGGCATCGGCGGCTTCCTCGGCCTCGTCCATCCGGTTTTCGTTCTTCGCAATGTACGTGTTCGAGTGCTTCACCTCGATGCGGTCACTGAGAAAGACGCCGTTCACCAGCCGGCCGTGGGCGACGACGGGAATGCACTCCTGGAAGACACCGCCGGGATCACCGTCGTAGCGCACGTCGAGGTTCTTCGCGTTGAATGACATCGAAAAAGTCGTCGTTCCGGCCGCCTGCTTGATGCTGCCCTGTTCGACGTTGCCCTGCACGCGGAGACGACGATCGCTCTCGCAGCCGTCGCGCACTCCCACCTCATCGACGTTGCAGTAATAGTCGATTGCGGAAGAAAGGAACTGCGTCACGACGACGCCACCCGCCACGATGACGGCCGCGAGGATTCCCATCGAGATCCACCGACGACGTGAACTGCGAATGCGCACCGGCAGCGCCGCGCCAACCCCGGTTTCGCGCGGGCTCAGGTCCACGGCTTGTCGCCTTCGTCGACGAACGGGTCGAGTCGGCGGGCCTGTCGCGCGATGCGCCACGCATACAAGGCGATGGGCACGAACGAGAGGATCCAGCTAACGATGATGAAGTCGGCATGCTTCATGGCGTCACCTCCTCGGCGCGTCGCACGGCAAGTGCGGCATCGATTCCGCGCAACTCGACCGCATCGAGCAGGGCGAGAACACGGTTGCGATGGAGTACCAGCCATGCGAAGATCGTGGTGAACACGGCGACGCCGAACACCAGCGTGAAGAGCATGAGTCCGTCCATCGTGACGTCACCGTTCGGGCGCAACACCGTGGCCTCTTGGTGGAGTGAGCGCCAGATCAACACGCTGAAGTGCACAAGCGGGATTTCGAGCACCGCGAACATCGCGACGATTGCCGATCGCTTGGCGCGCTGCTGGTGGGTGCCACCGAGGCCACGCACCGCGAGATACCCGACATAGGTGACGAAGAGGAACGCCGTCGTCGTGAGGCGTGGATCCCACTGCCAGTAGGTACCCCATGACAATCGACCCCAAAGGCTTCCCGTCACGAGAGTCACGCCCATGAAGATCACCCCGACTTCGGCCGACGCACCCGCGAGTCGGTCGAGGTTCAGCGAATGCTTCTTGCCCCACAGGTGACCAGCAGAACACGCAGCAGTGAAGACGAACGCGAGGTATGCCACCCAGGCCGTCGGCACGTGCACGTACATGATGCGAACACTGCTCCCCTGGTCGACGTCCTCGGCCGTGAAGAAGAGGCCCAACATCGCGAGAACGACCGAACCACCGAGGGCGATGAGCCCGAGGTTGCGCGTCGCTACCGTGCGTGTCGGCGGGGGGACGCTCGTCGTTGCGTTGGACATGTCGAAGTCGGCTACTCGTCGGTGAGGGGGCCGAACCCCAGTGTTCCACCAAACAGGAAGATCGCGCCAAACACGGCAAGAAGGCCCACCCATGGCCAGCCCTCGACGACGCGAGCACCATCGGAACCGAACGCCGACTCGGTGGCCCGTGTCGCCCCGATGAGCACGGGCGCCACCGCGGGTAGCAACAACAAGGGAAGCAAGGTTTCACGACCACGTCCGACGACGCTGAGACCGCCGTACACGGCGGCCAGCGCCGCGATTCCCAGCGAAGCAAGGATGCACGTTGTGACCAGCAGCACAGCGCCGTGCACGTCGACATTGACCCTGTACAAGATCAGGGCGAGAACGGCGAGCACCGCTTCGAACACGACCAATTGCACCACGAGTGCGGCAACCTTCCCGAGATACACACCCTGTGCCGGTACGCCGGCGAGACGTAGAGCGTCGATCGCCGAGTCGGCCGCCTCGACGGCGAACGAACGTTGCACGACCACGAGCGACGTGAACAGCGTCGCCATCCAGACGAGACCGGGTGCGACGCGCTGGAGGATTCCGTCGTTGTCGAGCGCAAAAGCGAACAGCACCATGACGATTGCCGCGAAAGGCAACACCTGGTTCGTCATCACGCGACTGCGCCATTCGATCCGTAGATCCTTCGACGCGACGGCACGCGCGACGGCAATGATGCGCGACATGGTCACGGTCGACCTCCGGCCTCGCTGATCCTGCCGCCCACGACCTCGATGCGTCGCGTCGCAAGTGCTGCGGACCGTTCGAGTTCATGCGATGCCACGATGACCGTCGCACCCGCGGCGACGGCATCGCGCAACAGAGCATCGATCTCGTCGCGCCCGGTGGCATCGAGACCCGCGTGCGGTTCGTCGAGCAACCACAGCGTTGCTCTCCGCACCGCCATCACCGCCAGCGCCGTGCGTCGCTTTTGTCCCGCCGAGAGACGAGACACGGGGGTTGCGAGCAAACGGTCCGTCAGACCCATGCGTGTGGCGGCCGCATCGACTTCTTGTCGACTTGCGCCGACGACGTCACCCCAAAACGCGAGGTTCTCGCCGGCGCTGAGGTCGAGGTACAAACCATTCGCATGGCCGAGGAACCCGACGCTCGCACGCACCGCAGCACGATCGATGCTGACGTCGTGGCCCATCACGCGCGCCGACCCACGGGCGAGCGGCAAGAGGCCCGCGCACAGACGCAGAAGCGTCGTCTTTCCAGCCCCGTTGGCACCATGAACGACGACGAGCTCGCCTCGCTCGATGGTCAACGTCGCTTCGGCGAGTGCCGGAAACGAGCCGAGAAGGACAACCGCGTCATGCAAATCGACGACGGATGTCTCCTTCACACGCCTGACGCTACAGACCCGACGGCGCGGTGACCCACTAGCGTCTTTCACCATGAAAGAGCGTGTGCGCCGACGTTTCGACGCGGCGCTCGGTCTCATCGGTCGCACGTTCATCACGGCCGGATTGCTGCTCCTCGGCCTCGTCGTTTACCAACTGTGGGGTACCGGCCTGGAACAAAGCCGCGCGCAGAGTCGACTGCGTGACGAGTTCGCGACGCTGATCGCATCACCACCAACGACGGCCGACTCGAGCGGAGACGCGAGCAACGGCATCGCCACGCCAGTCATCACGCCGGTCGACATACCTGCACGCCCGAATTCGGCTCTTGCCCTACTCGAGATTCCGTCGGCGAGCGTGGCAGACGTCGTCGTGAACGGGGCAACCGTTTCGGCACTGCGCCACGGGCCCGGCCATATTACGGGCACCGCCCTGCCGGGCGAACCCGGCAACAGCGCCATCGCCGGGCATCGCACCACATACGGCGCTCCGTTCGCCGATCTCGACGATGTGGCGATCGGCGACGATGTGGTCGTCACGACACGCGGTGGGCGGTTCACCTACACGGTGAACGAAATGAAGATCGTCGGGCCGAAACGCACCGACGTGCTCCGGCCGCGCGAGGGTCGCACGCTTCTCACGTTGATCACGTGTCACCCACGCTGGAGTACGGCGAAGCGGCTGATTGTCGTGGCCGAACTGTCGTCGTCGGAACCCGTCACGACGACGAGCGCAGCCGCGACGACGATCCCGCAATCGACGACATCAATGCCACCACCGTCCGCACCAACAACCGTTCCATCAACCCCGATCGACGAAACGACCGAGCCCCTGGCGGAACTCGACGGTTGGTTCTCCGACACGGGAGCCGTCCTGCCCGCGATTCTTCTCGGCCTCGGCCTCGTGGCGATTTCCGTCGGAACGCACTTTCTGCGTCGCGATCTGCGACGACGCGGCCGCCGTGATTCTCGGGCACGCATGGTGGCGTGGTCCGTCTCCGTTGTCCCGTTCTTCGTGGTGCTCTTCTACTGGTACCACTTCATCAACATGCTGCTTCCCGCCAGCACGTGACCACCCAACGGTTCAACGACCGTTGAATCGCGGTGGGCGCTTTTCGAGGAAAGCCCGCGGACCCTCGAGTGCGTCCTCGCTCGCCCATGCCTTCGCGCGCAGTTCGTCGAAGCGCGCGTCGACGACGATGCGCTCGGCAACGGCCTCGAGACCACGCTTGTGTGCCTGGATCGTGATCGGTGCGAGTGCGGCGAGTTCCTCGGCCCATTCGAGCGCGTCAGCGAGACTCCCCAAGCGGTGCACGCCACCCTGTGCGTGCAACTGCTCCGCGGAATACACGCCCGTTCCGAGCAACATGTGCCGCGCGACCGCCCAACCGTATTCGTGGCTCACGCGTTCGACCGTCCACTGATCGACGGCGAGTCCCAACTTCGCAGCCGGAATACCGAATCGACTGGTCGCAGTCGCCATGCGCAGGTCGCAAGCGATCGCAAGTTGCGTGCCGGCGCCCATTGCGGGCCCGTCGACCGCCGCGAGCGTGATGCACGACAGGGTCGTGAAGCCGCGCAACGCCGCACCTAGGGCGTCGGCGAATTCGTCACCTTCGACGCCCGTGAGATCGGCCCCCGCACAGAAAGCGGGTGGCTCGCCCGTCAGCACCACGACTCGTGCCACTCCGTCGACGGCACGCTGGTGCGCAACCAAAGTGCGCAAAGTCTCGAGATCGACGGCATTGCGCCTGTGCGGCCGTCGAATCGTGATGACGGCTACGTGCGGGCCCTGCCATTCAAGGGTGACCGGACCGTTGCCGTCTCCACTGGGACCATTTTGCCCATTCGCGCCTACCATCAACCCGACTGTATGACTTCCGGGAACCCCTCCCCCTCTTTGTCTGACGATCCGGTTCGCATTCGCCGCGCACAGGTCGCCAAGTACACGCTGCTCGCCAATCGGGTCGGCTATCTCCTCTATGCGGCAACGATCGCTTGTTTCGTCTTCGCCTTCGCACTCGGTTTCAACTCGACGATGGTCGGAATCATGACTTTCGGCCTCGTTGCGGGGTCCATTCTCCTCGCACCCTCGATCGTCCTCGGCTACGCGGTGAAGGCCGCCGAGCGCGAAGACCGCGAACGCGAACAGGCGGCCGGCAAATGAGCATGACTTCGGCCCGGCTCACCGCGAGCGAGCGGCGCGAGCAGCTTCTCGGCGTTGCCCTGAAGGTGTTCGCACACAAGGGGTTCCACAACTCCTCGATGAACGACGTCGCTGATGCTGCTGGTGTCACCAAACCGGTGCTGTACCAGCACTTCGATTCGAAGCGTGCGCTCTTCGTCGCCGCGCTCGAAGCCGTCGGTGAGAAGATGATCGAAGCAATCCGCGCCGCGACGCACGAGGCCGCATCCGGCCGAGACAAGACCACCGCGGGGATGGTTGCCTACTTCCAATGGGTGAAAGACGACCCCGACGCGTTCATGCTCCTCTTCGGCAGCGGAACACGTCGCGACGAGGAGTTCGCCGCGGTTTCGGCGCGGATCGAAAAGACCACGGCGGAAATGATCGCGCCACTCATCGATGCAAACGTCGACGCTGAACAGCAGCGCATCATCGCCCACGCCCTCATCGGAATGAGCGAAGGCGCGTCACGTCACCTCATTCAGCGCGGCACGAAATTCGACCCGCGCGCCATCGGTGAGGAAATTGCGACCCTCGCCTGGGCCGGCCTGCGCTCGATCGGCCGCAAGCCCACCTGACTCACTTCATTGAGTAGCCGCATCAACGTTGCACGTAGCCGCATCAACGTTGCACGTAGCCGCGATACCCCTCGACGAAGCCGGCGGCGCGTAGCTCCTCGGCCAGTTCGCGTGACAGCGCGTACTCGGCTGGCGGCTGGCCGTTCACCTTGCGCACTTCGACCGATCGCACCCGACCGTCCTTGCCGAGTGCGGCGAGCGCCAGCGCGATCTTGCGCAACGACGTGGGCGACATCGCTCCAAGCGGAACGAGGTTCCCGGAACGCGTGTCGTACCACGCCAGCGCGACGCCCGCATCGAGAACCACCACAGACGCGGCACTGCGTGCGGGTCGTCCCGCGTTGTCGGGCCACGACAGCGCCGCACCGAAAGGTTGTGCGGGATCAGTGGAGGCGAGCACGAGCGGCGGGAGGGCTTCGTCGGGGTGCAATTCGACATCCACCGTGTCGCGGAAGCCACGCAAACGGTCGACCGCTCCGGGAAGCGCGAACTGCGCCGCTCCGAGGCCGTCGATGAAGTAACCGCGGCGCACGTGGCCCCGTTCTTCCAACACTTTGAGGACGCCGTACACACCTGCAAATCCGCCAGCAACCGATTCGGCGAGCACGGCTTCGCGCGTCAGCACGCCATGGCGTTGCAGCAATTGCTGCGCCATCGCGTGTAGTTCCGCGGTCCCGACGCGCTGGTCGACCACGGGCTGGTCGACGACCATGCTCCAGCGACCAGAACCCGCGGGAGGCCCGACACGCGTGAGGCGCATCGAACGGGGTCGATTAGTGGGACGTTGGCTGCGGCGGCCCCCGCCGCTGCGTGCGCCGCCGAGCAGCGCTCGCAACGGAGCAAAGGTGTCGTTCGTGACCTCACCCGCCCACACGAGGTCCCACAGTGCGCCGAGGCGTTCGGTGTCGGTCGCACCGGGCGTCGCGGCGACGATGCCGTTCCAGAAACTGGCGCCGCGTTGGTCGAGTGCGGTGCGGATCGCATCACGCAACGCACCTTCGGGTCGGTCGGGTCGGTCGAGCGCGGGAAGAAGGTCGTCGATCTGGTCGGCGAAGAACAGACGGATTCGTCCGTCGTTGGAGCCGATCGCACCGGCACCCACCCACACCACCTCGCCACTGGCGAAAAGTGCATCAAGGTCAGCGGCGCGATAGCCACGCACACGTTGGGGCAATACGTCGGATTCGAGCGTCGATGCCACGATCGCCGCCCCTTGCAACATCTGAATGACATCGACCAAGGCATCGGGGCCACCGCGCTGGCCGGACAACCGGCCGGATGCGGCAGGGTCGGAACCCGCGATGCCGTGCCAGGCTGGCAGGAATCGGGCGAACACTTCTTGTTCGACCGGTTCGACCTCGCGACGCAACGCGGCGAGTGACCTGCGGCGGATCTGGCGCAGTACCTCGACGTCGCACCATTCACGCTCGATCCCGTCGGGCCGGAAAGCACCGAGAACGACCCGGCTCTCGGCTTCGAGTGCGCGGAGAACACCGGTGACCCGTTCTGGCGACACACCGAACCTCGCCACGACACCGGCAACGAGGAAGGGTGCGTGCGTTCGCGCGTACCGTGCGAGGATTGCCTCGAGGGGCCGTGCAACGGGTTCGGTGAAGTCACGCGGCAGACCCAACGGCAACGCACACCCGAGCGCGTCGCGGTAGATCGCGGCATCCTGAGCCGCGATGAACCTCTCTTCCCCGGCAACCGACACCGCGATGATGCGACGCTCGTCGAGCAATCGTTCGAGGGCACCATCGAGGCCGGGTTCGCACCGCATCGACACTTCGAAGCGCGACAGGTCGCCGACGCGTCGGAAGACGTCGTGCAGTTCGTCGTCGGTGCGCGCGCGCCGGCCGTCGGCGAGACATTGGGCCGACAATTCGACGTCGGCGATTGCGCCGGCGTCGAGGAGTTCGCGCAACTCTTCCGTGCCGAGAAGCTCGTTCAACAAGTCACGGTCGAGCGACAGTGCGGCAGCACGCCGTTCGGCCAGCGGCGCGTCCCCTTCGTACATGTACGCCGCGACCCAATTGAAGAGAAGGCTCTGGGCGAAGGGCGACGCCTTCGGTGTGTCGACAGCGACGACCTTGATCCGACGTGAACGAACACGGGACAGAATGTCACGCAGCCCCGGCACGTCGAAGACGTCCTGCAAGCATTCGCGGCTTGCCTCGAGGAGCATTGGAAACGACGGGTACTTGCTCGCCACGGCGAGAAGATCAGCGGCCCGCTGACGTTGTTGCCACAGCGGCGTACGTTGGTCGGGCCGTCGTCGCGGCAACAGGAGTGCGCGACCCGCGCACTCGCGAAAACGGGCAGCAAACAATGCCGTCTCGGGCAGTGCGGCCACGATCGCCTCTTCGATGCCGTCGGGGTCGAGCATCAAGTCGTCGAGAGGTACCGAGTCGAGCGCCTCGGGCAACCGCAGCACGATGCCGTCGTCGGCGTACATCGTTTCGACCGGCATGTCGAGACGTTCGCGCAGATGCCGCTGGATCGCAATCGACCACGGTGCGTGAACGGGTACGCCGAACGGCGAATGGATGCACACCCGCCAGTCACCCAGTTCGTCGCGGAACCTCTCGACGACGATCGTGGTGTCGTCGGGTAGTGCACCCGTGGCTTCGGCCTGCTCGGCGAAGTAGTTGACGATGTTCGCCGCCGCAAACGAATCGAGAAAATGTTCGCGCGAAAGAACGTCGAGCGCTTCGTCGGCGGTCATCGCACGCACACGTCGCTGGAACTCGCCAACCGCACGACCCAGTTCGACCGGTCGACCGAGCAGGTCGCCGTGCCAGAACGGCATCTTCGCGGGTTCGCCCGGTGCGGGGCTGACAATGACCTTCTGAAAGGTGATGTCCTCGATGCGCCAGGTTGATGCACCGAGAAGAAAGGTCTCACCGGGCCGACTCTCGTAGACCATCTCTTCGTCAAGTTCGCCCACGCGGGTGCCGTCGGGCAGGA
>JBEAPO010000073.1:0-14849 GCA_041164425.1 Actinomycetota bacterium | reverse complement strand
TCGGTCAGCGCCCGCGGAGCCACCGTCTCGGCCGGAGGGTCGGAACTGTCGGGTGAAACCCTCACGCAGATGTTCGTCGCCGCCGAGCGGCTGCAGCGCGATCCACTCGACGCGAACGGGTTGACGTCACTGGTTCGGGTCCTCGAAGACGTGGAAGACGGTGGGGTTCCCTTCGGCGTGCCGCTACCCGCGTGGCGTCAGGCCGTGGAACTCGCCGACCAATTGGCCGATGCGTTGGCGGGTAGCGAGATTCCCGATGAGATCGGTGCGATGGAAATCGCACAGCGATTGTTCGTCACGCTGAGGCCCCACGTCTGATCCGCCACTAGCGTCGCGCGCGATGCTCCTGGCCGAACTCGAAATCTGGCATTCGCGGCCCATCACGCCAACTCGGCGTGTCGCGCTCGGTCATCTCGTGCTGCCGGCCGACCCGACGCCGGGCTTCGGGGGAGTTCTTCTGGGCGCGGTCATCGCGCGGCATCTCTTCGAAGTCGACGACGACCTGCACCCCGACATCCAACGGCTGATTCTCGAGGTACAACGAGCTGACCGCGTGGTGCAGCCTCGTCTACGTCACCGCTTTCAGGTAGACCGCCACGGTCTGTCGCGCAGCGTGCATCGTTTGATGGGCCAAGACGACGAGGCCGAGTTCGTGTTCGGCACGAACGGCAACCCGCTGCAGCAGGTACTCGGCGCGATCTATGCACTCGAACGTCTCGAGCCGGCCACTAGGCGCGCACTCGGGCCCGTATTGGTCAAGTCGATGTCGTGGCGCGGACCGATCGGTGCATCGTTCATTTCGTATCTCGTCGGTAACGCGACCAACTCGGTGTCGGCTCTCGCCGACCCGCGCGCGTGGGCGCTCGAAGTGCTGGGTTTTCCCGCGGGAACTATCAAACCCTCGAAGCGCGAGATCACCCAGCGCTTCCGCGACAAGTTGCGTCTGGTGCACCCCGACCACGGCGGCGCGGAAGATCGTGCCAGCCGAAAAATCGCCGAGCTCGCCGAGGCGCGGCGTGTGCTCACCAAACTCTGAGTCTCCATGAGCAAAGCAAAAGGGTTGGTGTTGTTTCCCGGCGCGGGAAGTGACCGCAATCATTCGTCGCTGCTCGCGCTTGATTCGCGCCTGACACCGCTGCCCGTCGAGCGTGTCGACTTTCCCTATCGACGCGCGGGACGGCGTGCCCCCGATCGCACGCCCGTGTTGGTCGACTGTGTCGTCAGTGAAGTGAAGAGGTTCGCTACGGCGAACGGGTACCGCACGTCGTCGCTCGTCATCGGGGGTCGTTCGATGGGTGGACGGATGTGTTCCATGGCCGCCGCCGACGGGTTGTCGGTGAAGGGCCTGGTGCTCATTTCGTACCCGTTGCACCCGCCGGCCAAGCCCGACAACTTGCGCATCGAGCACCTGCCGCGCATCACGGTTCCGACACTTTTCATCCACGGGACGAACGACCCGTTCGGTTCACCCGCCGAACTGCGTCGCCATGCACGGAAGGTGAAGGGTGACGTGACGTTTCGGTTCGTCGAGCGTGGACGTCACGACCTGAAGGGCAGCGATGCCTTGATCGCCGACGTCGTCGCCGACTGGCTGACGGGGTTCTAGACCGCGTCCTGCGGGTTCAGTTCTTCCAGTTCGCGGTGCGCGGTTTCGGGGTAGAAGACCCACACCAACACCGCAATCACAACGGAAACCGACGAGAACATCAGCATCACCGTGCCGTACGACCAATCGTGGTCGATCAAGGTGCCGCCGACGATGAGGCCGATGCTTCCACCCAGCAGTGCCGACACGGTGATGAGAAACGACGACGTCTGGCGTTTTGCGGTGGGAGAGAGCTCACCGCGGTAGACGGCCATTGCCGGGTAGGCGGTGGCTGCGAACACACCGCCTACCACCGCGCACAGCCACATCAACGGTCCTTCGGCAACGAAGGAGAGCGCGATCATCAGGGCACCGATGGGGATGCACGTTGCCGCGACGAAGCGACGTCCGTAATCATCGGCGAGTCGACCGCCGAACACGAGACCGAGCGCCGACGGCACGGTTGTGAACAGCGTGAAGGCGGCGACCAACACCGCCGAGTATCCACGGACGTCCTTCAGGTAGCGGTTCTGGAAGATCGAGGCAGTGGCGAGAAAGACGTTGCCGAGAAACGCCACGACGAGAATCACACCCTGTGTGCGAACCACACTTCGACCAAGGGATTTCGGTGTGGAATTACCCCTTTTCCGAGCCTTTTCACACCGAGAACCCTCGCGAACGAGGTGGCGGGTGAAGCGAGTTGTCTCGGAGAGGCGTTTGGTGAGGCGCGCTGCGACGACCAACCACAAGAGCGAAACGACGTAGATGATGCGCCAACCGTTGTCGCCTGCGTCGGCGAGGGGCAGCGCGAGGACGGCGATTCCCGCACCGAGGCCACTCGCCAACGCGAGGATGCTGAGGCCGTACGCGCGGGCACTCTTCGGCATCTCCTCGACGGCGACAACGAGAAGTGCGACGTCGAGCGCGAGGCCGAGTGGCCGAGCGATTGTCTGGTTCGCGGTCAACAACCAAAAGTTCGGGGCGAGTGCGCCGAGCGCCGCAATGAGGGGCGCAACCCATGCAAGCGCGACGATGATCCGACGACGTCCTATGCGATCGCCGAGCACAGCGAGGGGAATCGCGATGATGATGCCGAATCGCACGACCGCGGCAGCGACACCCTGGCCTTGTTCGCCGACATCGAATGCCTCGGCGGCGTACGTGACGGTCTGGGTGAAGAGAGTGTTGATGAAGGCACTCGCCATCGATGCGGCGGCGAGCAACGCGAGCACCAACACCTCTCGTTCATTCAACTCTTGGGGCGGTGCCCACCACGGACGCTTGTCGCGATGGGTGCGTCGTGCGAAGTGGCGGCCGATCAGCGGCGTGAACATCCACCAAAACCACGGGATGTCAACCGACCACGTGGTGGTTTCATTCGCTCCGCCGTCGGCCCGGCGAGTCACGCGGCGTTCGTAGCGCGAGAACGGACCGTTGTGCTGTGCAAACCTGGCCGTATCGAAAGAACATTCTTCGGCAATTTCCACGGTTATGTCGGTGTACGGAGTAAAAATCGAGGAGATTTCGGAGTCATTCGGGGCAATTTCGCGCCGCGTCACGCGCATCTTGTGACCCATACCCGTGCGAATGATCGGGTCGCTCATACCGGCGGGAGCATACTGACACGGTGACTTCGTCGCGTATCCGGGTCCGGCCGGGAAACAAACTCACCGGCACCGTTGTCGTGCCGGGTGCGAAGAACTCTGTTCTCAAGTTGATGGCCGCATGCCTGATGGCCGACGGCGACTTCACGCTGACGAACGTCCCCGACATCGACGACGTTGCCACGATGTCGGACCTCCTCGCGGCCATCGGTCTGCGCATCGCCCACGAGAAGGAACATGGCCGGCTGGCGATCACCAACCCCGGAGGGCTTCATCTCGTTGCACCTTACGAGTTGGTCGAGCGAATCCGTGCGAGCATCAACGTGCTGGGACCGTTGCTCGGGCGATTCGGCGAGGTGCGTATCGCGCTGCCGGGTGGCGACGACTTCGGGTCACGTCCGATCGACATGCACCTGAACGGCCTCATGCAGATGGGTGCCGAGTTCACGATCCGTCATGGTGACGTGCACGCCGTCGCCGACCGACTGTACGGGGCCGACATCACCCTCGACTTCCCGAGCGTCGGCGCAACCGAGAACCTCGTCACCGCTGCGGTGTTCGCCAAAGGTACGACCACCATCGACAATGCGGCGCGCGAGCCCGAGATCGTCGATCTGTGCAACATGCTCGTCACGATGGGTGCCTCGATCGACGGCATCGGCTCGTCCACGATCGGCATCCACGGGGTAGAACGCGACGCACTTCGCCCCACTTCGCACGCCGTCATCCCCGACCGGGTGCAGGCCGCGACGTACGTGGCCGCGGCTGCGATCACCGGAGGCGAGGTTTTGGTGCGCGGTGCCGTGCCAGAGCACATGGACATGCTCTTGCGACGCTTCGGCGACATGGGTATCACGGTCGAACCGCAGCACAACGGGGTGTTTGTCGTCGGGCCAGACAAGCTGAAGTCGATCGACGTCGTCACGCTGCCGTTTCCCGGTGTCGCGACCGACTACAAGCCGCTCGTCGTCGCGCTGCTCGCCGTGGGCGACGGCATCGGCATCGTGACCGAGAATCTCTATCCAGGCCGTTTCCGCTACGTCGACGAACTACGCCGACTTGGCGCCAACATCAGAACCGACGGCCACCACGCAATCGTTCGCGGTGTGCCACGCCTGTCGGGCGCGCCGGTGCGCGCTCCCGACATTCGTGCCGGCGCCGCGCTCGTGGTTGCCGGTTTGGTCGCCGAAGGCGAAACCGTCGTCAGCGATGTCCAGCACATCGACCGCGGTTACGACGACCTGGTCGGTCGGCTCGCCTCACTCGGCGCCGACATCACCCGTATCTGATTGCACGCGGGCCTTGTTGCGCACGCGCAACGTTGCGACCCTGAGCAAACCCACCATGACGACGATCGGCACCAACACCCACATGATCTCGTCCCAGCCGCCCTGGTGGGCCAGCAGGGCATCGGCAGAAAGGGACGAGAGTCGAAGGGTGGCCATGGCGAGAAACACTGTGCCATCGGGCGCCCCAAGGCAACAATTCAGCCGTTCATCTGGTTGAATTTCACCCGTGTCGGACACCGTGAGCGCCCCCCAGACCGGACGCATGCGTCAGCAGGTCGAAGAGACCATCGAAGTGATCCGTCCCGCATTGCATGCCGATGGCGGTGACATCGTGTTGCGCGAGGTGAACGAAGAAACCGGCGTCGTTTCGGTCACCCTCATTGGTGCATGCGGCACGTGCCCGGCGTCGACGCAAACCTTGAAAGCGGGAATTGAACGCATCATGCGCGACCGCGTCGACGGCGTCACCGAAGTGGTGGCGGTCGACTGATGGCGGCGCGCAGCAAGGATCCGAAGGAACTATTCGATGCGGCAACCGCGGGTGATCGCGCGTCACTCGCGCGTCTCTTGTCGCTGATCGAACGCGGTGGTGACGACGCGCGCACGGTCGGTCGTCTCAGCTATCCGAAATCCGGCAGTGCGTACACGGTCGGTCTCACCGGAGCACCCGGTGCGGGGAAGAGCACGCTCACCAGTGCCGTCATCGGCCACTTGCGTTCGCTCGACCTCGAAGTCGCGGTCGTTGCCATCGACCCGTCGTCACCATTCACCGGCGGCGCCATTCTGGGTGATCGCGTTCGCATGCAGGACCACGCGACCGACCCCGGGGTCTTCATCCGCTCGATGGCGACGCGAGGCCACCTTGGTGGACTTTCTCTTGCGACGCCCGAGGCGATTCGTCTGCTCGACGCGGTCGGACGACGTTGGGTTCTCGTCGAAACCGTCGGCGTGGGCCAAGTCGAAGTCGAAATCGCCGGAAAGGCCGACACCACGGTCGTCGTCTTGAACCCGGGCTGGGGCGACTCGGTGCAAGCCAACAAGGCCGGGCTCATGGAAATCGCCGACGTGTTCGTCATCAACAAGGCCGACCGCAAGGGTGTCGAGGAAACTCGCCGCGACATCGAACAAATGCTCGACCTCTCCGACCTGTCGCATGATGCGTGGCGTCCACCGATCGTCGCGACTGTCGGTTCGACCGGCCAGGGCGTGTCCGACTTGTGGGATGCGGTTCTTGAGCACCGTGCTCATGCCGAGGCATCCGGTCAGCTGGTCGAGCGGCGCGCGTTTCGCATGCGCGAGGAACTGCGCGAAATCGTCGCCCGACGCCTCGAGGCCAAGGCCCGCGAGATCTGCACGGGTGAACGCTGGGACGAACTGCAGGGCGAGGTTCTCCGACACGTCACCGATCCGTGGAGCGCAGCCGACGAGATGCTGCGCCCCGTCGGCGCCTGACACCGACGACTAACGTCGGCGGCATGAGCAACGGACTAGTCGACCTCGACATGCGTGAGGACCGAGTTGCGGTCATCACGCTGAACAACCCCAAGGTGAATGCACTCGGCAAGGGCGTGCTCGATGACCTGCAGGAGATCGCCCATGAACTCCATGCAACGCGTCCGGGTGCCGTCGTCATCACCGGTGGGGAACGCATCTTCGCTGCCGGCGCCGACATCTCCGAGTTCGGCGGTCCGGCCGAGGCCAAGCGTGTGGCCGACACCATCCACCGCGCGTTCGACAAGGTTGCAGCGATTCCGGCTTTCGTGATCGCTGCCATCAGCGGTTACGCGCTCGGCGGTGGATGTGAACTGGCTCTGGCCTGCGACTACCGCATCGGTAGCACCAAAGCGGTGCTCGGCCAGCCCGAGATCCTGCTCGGCATCATTCCCGGTGGCGGCGGTACCCAACGCCTGCCACGTCTCGTCGGGCCGAGCCGTGCAAAGGAACTGATGGTGACGGGGCGTCAGGTGAAGGCCGACGAGGCCTTGCGTATCGGCCTGCTAGATGAAGTCGTCGAACCCGAGTCATTGCACGAGCGTGCCATCGCACTCGCTTCGGAAATCGCGCGTGGTGCCACCGTTGCCTCGGCGCTGGTGAAGCAGGCCGTCGACACCGGCCTCAACATGCCCCTCGCAGGTGGGCTGGCGGGGGAGAAGGATCTCTTCGTCGAAGTGTTCAAGACAAACGACAGCCAACGTGGTGTGAAGAGTTTCCTCGAAAATGGGCCGGGCAAAGCCGTCTTCGAAGGCAACTGACGACTGGTCGGGAGTCGTCGGGCCGGCACTCGGCCTGGGGTTCGCCGTCTTCGCTTTCGGTTTGTCTTTCGGAGTCATGTGCATCGACGCGGGGGGAAGCGTGCCGAAGGCAATGGCGATGTCGCTGTTCGTCTTCACTGGCGCCTCGCAGTTCTCTGCAGTCAGCGTGATCGCCGCGGGTGGGAGTGCGCTCAGCGCGATCGTCGGCGCGCTCATTCTTGCGTCACGCAATGCCGTTTACGGCGTGGCCGTCGCTCCATCGCTGCGTGGGTCATTGCCGTACCGGCTCTTCGCCTCGCAGTTCACCATCGACGAAACCACCGGTATGACGCTTGCCCAGGAAACACCCGCCCGCAGCCGCCGCGCGTACTGGGTCACGGCAGCGAGCATCTACGTTTTCTGGAATCTCGCGACGTTCATCGGGGCCGTTGCGGGAAGCAACATCGACACACAGAAGTACGGTCTCGACGTTGCATTCGCCGCGGCATTCGTCGGAATGCTCGCGCCACTCGTGCGGTCGGTGCGTGCCCGTCGTGTCGCGGCAGCGGGGGCCGTCGTGTGCATTGCGGCCACACCGTTCGTTCCGATCGGCGCGGGCATCATCGTCGCGGCACTTGTCGCTCTCGTCGGTCTGCGGCCGGGTGCCGAGCGCGGGCCCGTCGTGTCGACGGGTGGGCCGGCATGAGCTGGACGCTCATCGTCGTTCTTGCCGCCGGCGCGTACGTGCTGAAGGCGGCAGGTTTGGTTGGTGTCGGTGTGCGCGACTTTCCTGCTCCGATTCGGAACGTGATCGCGCTCGTTCCTGCCGCGGTCTTGTCCGCACTCATCGTGAAGGACACCTTCACGAACGGCCATGATCTGCAGATCGACGCTCGCGCAGTGGGGGTGGCCGTCGCGTGTCTGGCCGTGTGGCGGCGGGTGCCGTTGTGGCTGGTGATTGTGCTCGCGTGTGCGGCTACGGGAACAGTGCGCGCAATTTCTTGAGGTTGCGGCGCCAGATCGCCTTCATGACGAGGTTTCCGCCGATGATTTCACCTATCGGCCCACCGAGCCACCAGGGGAAACGCAGCTCTTCGCTCCAGGTGAAACGGCTGGTCGAACCGTCGCCGATGGGGTCGATGGTGAATCGACCGGTGCCCGTGACGAGACCCGTGTGGCGGACACCCATGACCGCGGCAGGTTCCCATTCGGTGATTTCCATGTGGTCGACCAACTTGATGGGACCCACCTTGGTGTCGCACAGGAACTTCGTTCCGACCCCGCGGGTTTGTTCGGTTTCGAAGCGAATCGCGACGGCGTCGGCCATCCAATCGACGTGACGTTCGACCGGTTCGACGACCTCCCACACGCGCGCGGGTGTCGCTGGCAGGTCGATGGAAACGGTGATGCGCGCCATCAGCGATTGTTTGCGCTGAGAAGTTCGAAGGCGGCATCTTCGGGCGGCACGATGTTGATGAGCACGCCGGTGCCCTTTTCGAAGCCCGCAGTGGTGGTGAGTTTCGGCCACAGGTGAACGTGCCAGTGGAAATTACCCGAGTGGTGCGACGGCGCCGTGTGGAACACGAGGTTGTAGGCGACGTCGCCGAGGGTGTTGTTCAGCATGCGGATGGCGTCGCGAATGGCGATTCCGATCGCGGTGAGAACGTCGTCGGATGAGTCGGTGAGGTGCGCATCGTGCGATTCGGGGATGAGGAGCAGTTCGTAAGGGCTGCCACTCCAATACGGCGCCACGACGACGACATGTTCGGCCTCGAGAACGACCCGCTTGTTGTCGACTCTTTCGGCGTCGATGGTGGCGCAGAGGATGCAGCCACCCTTGAAGCGTTCGAAGGCACGTTCTTCTTCGAGAATCTCGCCCGGCACGAACGGAAGACCCAGAATCTGGCCGTGCGGGTGTGACAGTGACGCTCCGGCCTCGCGACCGTGGTTGATGAAGGCCTGGGTGTAACGAACGTTCGGCGTGCGTGCGTGTTCTTCGAATCGACGGCGCAACGCAGTCATGATGTTGCGAATCGCGTGGTCGCCGAACGTGCCGACGCCCGAAGTGTGGTCGGGGGTGATGACGAATACCTCGTGGATACCGCTGGCATCGGCCATCGTGTGCACGGGGCCAAGGTTGCGTACCGTCAGGTTGCCGTCACCTTCGAAGGCGGGATAGAGGTTCGGTACGACTCGCAGAGTCCACTTGCCTTCGTTGTCGACTTGTTCGAGTGCGGGCGGCGTTGCCTCTTCGTTGCCGGGGCAAAAAGGACACGGGCGGCTCGGGTCGGCCTCGACCTGTGCTACGCGCGGCGCAAAGTCGGTGGGTCGCTTGGCGCGGTCGGCAACGAGGGTCACCCACCGGCCGGTGAGGGGGTTCAGTCGCAACTGGCTCATCTACGGTTCAGCCTACGGCGAAGAACGCAAACCTGCCGTGCACTTGCGGCATGAAAAGGTCGGCGACCGAAGTCCTCCCAGCGGTCAGCCACGACCAGGCCCGCATCGGTTGCCATCGACTCGAGCATCCGCGGAGTTACGTACCGGATGCGCCACGGCCGTTCACGCCCTTCACCGTCGGTGAACGAGCCCGTCACCGTGTGTTCAGCGGGGTCGACCGTGCTGGTGCTCGTGACGACCGTTCCGTCGGGTCGTCGTCGCTCCTCCGTGAACTCACCCTTCGCGACGTGGCCATCGTCGGGAAAGACGGCGAACTCCAGAACGATCGCGCCGCCCGGCGCCAGTACCGCTGCGGCATTCCGCAGGCAGGCACGTTGCGCATCGTGGTCGGGCAGGTTGAAGAAGGTGTTGAACGTGCAGAACACGACTGCGAACGGCCCGAGTGGAAGTGGTGCGGCCATGTCGCCGCGAACGACCTCGCTGTGTGCCGCCGCACCTTCGTGGGCCGACAGCTTCGCCCGCCAGATCGTCAGCATCTCTTCGGATTCGTCGATGCCGACGATGCGTCCGCGGCCGTTGCGATTTGCTTCGAGGCGAAGTGCGAGGGGCAGCGCGATGCGACCGGTTCCGACGCCAAGTTCCAACAGGTCGCCGCCGCCCGCGAGGCGGACGAGGGTGTCGACCGTGTCCCCGACATTCGTCACGTCGGCGTACCAGTCGTCGTAGACGTCGGCAAACGCACGACCGTATGTCGTGTCGCGTCGCCCCGATTCGTCGTTCACGGGTCAACGGTAGATTGCATGCATGGCAGCCGGCGCAATCGATCGAGATCTCGTCTATCTCGATCATGCCGCCACGACGCCGATGCGCCCCGAAGCCGTCGCGGCGATGCAACCGTTTCTCGCCGACGTCTATGCCAACCCGTCGGGGTCACACCGTTTCGCCCGCGAGGCGCGCCGAGCAATCGACGAGGCCCGCGACGCGGTTGCGGCTGTCATCGGATGCAAACCGGGAGAGGTGATCTTCAACGGCGGAGGAACCGAGGGAGACAACACCGCGATCTTCGGTGCGGTGCGTCGTTCACGTTCGGCAGTTGCCGTGTGCAGTGCGGCGGAACACCACGCGGTTCTGCACTGCGTCGAACATCTCGCGCCGCGTGGCGAGGGTGAGGTCGTCGGAGTCGATACTGACGGATGCGTCGACACAGCTGCGTTGGGCGAACGGCTGCGTGTGCTGTCGGGCGAAGGGAAGACGCCCGTCGTTTCGGTCATGGCGGTCAACAACGAAGTCGGCAGCATCACCCCGCTCGACGAAGTCGCACGTCTCGTGCGCGCCGCGGCCCCGAACGCTGTGCTGCACACCGACGCCGTACAGGCCGCGTGTTGGCTCGACCTCGCGCCGATCACCGCGTGCGTCGACGTCCTCACGTTGTCGTCTCACAAGTTCGGTGGTCCGAAGGGTTGCGGCGTCATGTTCCAGAGAACGGGTGTCGAGATCGAGCCGCTCATCCTCGGAGGCGGCCAAGAGCGCGACAGGCGCAGTGGAACACAAAACGTTGCAGGGATCGTCGCAACTGCGACCGCGCTGGTGGCCACCGCAGCCGAACGAACCACCGAGTCACTCCGCATCGCCAACTTGCGCAGTGAACTGGTGGGCGGACTACTTGGCCTTGGTGGTGTGCGCGAAACCGTGCCCGCCGGACGTGCGGTGCCGGGCATCGCCCACGTGTGCATCGAAGGTGTCGAGAACGAGGCTCTCTTGTTTCTCCTCGACGAAGCAGGACTGTGTGCCTCGGCCGCTTCGGCGTGCGCCAGTGGCGCGATGGAGCCCTCGCACGTGCTGGCCGCGATGGGCGTGCCGCGCGAAGTTGCCCGCGGGGCGCTGCGCCTCAGCCTGGGGCACACCACCACGCAGCGCGATGTTGCCGCCGCGGTCGACATCATCGGTACGGCGGTCGCACGTCTGCGTAGCCACACGCGCGCCTGACATTCGTCTCCTTAGACTTGCCACCATGAAGGTGTCGGCATGAAGGTGCTCGTGGCGATGTCGGGTGGGGTCGACTCGTCGGTCGCGGCCGCGCTGATGAAACGCGAAGGTCACCACGTGGTCGGCGTCACGATGCGCCTGTGGGGTGGAGAAAGTGACACCGGTTGCTGTTCCGTATCCGACGTCGACGATGCCCGCCGCGTTGCACAGCAACTCGACATCGACCACCTCGTCTTCAACTTCTCCGACGACTTCCAGGAAAAGGTCGTCGATCCGTACGTGCATGCGCATGCCACCGGTGTCACGCCTAACCCGTGCATCGAATGCAACCGCAGTCTGAAGTTCTCACGCCTCACCGAGCGCGCCGACGCCCTCGGATTCGACGCCGTGGTGACGGGTCACCATGCACGACTCGTGCGCAACGCCAACGGTGACATGCGCGTCCATCGAGGCGGTGACGCGGCGAAAGACCAGTCGTACGTCGTTCACATGCTCACCGGCCGTGAACTCGAACGAACGTTGTTTCCCGTCGGCCACATGACGAAAGCCGAGGTGCGTGCACTCGCAGCCGAACTCGGCCTGCGCACCGCATCGAAACCCGACAGCCAGGACGTGTGTTTCATCCCGACGACGGGCGGCCGCGAGACGTTTCTCGGCAAGCGCATCCCGTTTCATGTCGGGCGTGTCGTTGACACCGAGGGTCACGACGTCGGTCACGTCGACGCGGTCGAACTGGTGACCATCGGCCAACGACGGGGCATCGGTTTGTACAAGACCGAAGCCAAGCGCTTCGTGGTCGACGTCGACACCGAATCGCGAACGGTCGTCGTCGGAACCGAGAACGACCTGCAACGTACGGGCCTCGCGTTGCACTCGATGGTGTGGGCGAGCGGAGCCGCCGAATCGGGTCGGTTCCGCGTGCAGTGCAGCGCCCATGGAACCTCGTTGCCGTGCACCGTCGAGGTTGTCGACGCCGATCGCGTGCAAGTCACCCTCGATGCACCGCACCGGCGCATCGCGCCCGGCCAGAGCGCGGTTCTCTACGACGAGAGCGACGCCTACGTTGTGGCGGGCGGTCTGGTCAGTGCGGCAAGCGCCTGGCCGGCAAGCGTTGGCGCCACCGCGTAGCCGCGCACGTGAACCGCGTCGAGGGTGCCAAGCATCCGCGACAGGTAAGGGCTCAGCGCGAGGTTCTCGGTGTCGCGTAACGACACCACCAGCAACGAGCCGCGAGTGAAGCCACTGAGGTCGAGCGATTCGCCCGGCGTATCTGCGAGGCGCACCGACATGACGTCGTGTGCCTTCACCATGAAAGTCTCGGCCATCAACAAATGATCGTGGACGACGACTCCTGCGGGCACGATGACGAGCCAGCGACGCGCGAAGCGGTGCAAACGGGTGCAAGCCAGCCACATGAGAGCGCCGGCAACGACTCCTGACACGGCGACGAGCCACCACACCTCGCCGGCCAGTGCGAGCAAGAACACCGTGACCGAACTCATCGCGAGTGTCCAAGTGAGAACAATCGGCGCGATCTGCGGAACGGGTACGCGCAGAGGTATGCGTCGCTCGGCGCCGTATGCGGATGCCTGCACGTGTGCCGCTGCGTAATCGGGGAGATACGCACCGAAAAAAGCGGTCACGGCAAGAGTGATCGACGCGAGCGGCCACAGCACCGCTGCGTCGGCGAGATCGGGTTGTGCGAGTGTCGCGACGACGAGACCGACGGCCGCCCCCGGCGCCACCATGCGAATCGCAGTGAGTGAAACGGGCGACAACCACGCGACGGCGACGACTCCGATCGACCACACCACCCACGCGGCGACCGTGAAGGCGATCTGGGCGGAGCGCCCGGCGTCGGCTACCGCATCACCGACAGGTGCGGGCACGACCGCGAGGAGGACCCATGCGACGCGTACCAACCACACCGTGATGTTCCGTGCGTCAGGACCGGCCTTCATTCCGTCAATGTTCTACCCGATTGGTACGGTGAAACCCGTGGCGTCGAAGAAAACCAAACCTGCCGCGGCGCGCATCACGGAACTTCGCGAGCTGATCTCACACCACAACCAGGCTTATTACGGTCACGACGCACCCGAGGTCAGCGACGCCGAATACGACGAACTCGTACGAGAACTGGCTGCACTCGAAGCCGCACATCCCGACCTCCTCAGTTTCGATTCACCCACGCAAACCGTTGCCGGCGCCACCGTCACCACCTTCGCCCCGATCACCCACACAATTCCCATGACCAGTCTCGACAACGCGATGGACGAAGACGAACTTCGTGCGTGGGGGGAACGAGTCGCAAAAGGTCTCGGTGGGGAAGTCGCCCGCTATGTCTGCGAACTGAAGATCGACGGGCTCGCCATCAGCATCCGCTACGAGGACGGCGAATTGGTGCAGGCCGCAACCCGTGGCGACGGACGCGTGGGTGAAGACGTCACGGCCAACATCGCCACCATCGCCGCGGTGCCGAAGAAGCTCATCGTGAAGCAGGGTGAAGTACCCGCGGTGCTCGAAGTACGTGGCGAGGTGTACATGCCGATCGTCGCCTTCGAACGACTGCGTGCCGCAAAAGAAGCCGAGAACGCCGAACGCGTCGCCGCCGGTCGCAAGCCCGAACCGGTGCCCGTCAATCCGCGCAACGCGGGTGCGGGTTCATTGCGCCAGAAGAACCCCGCCGTCACCGCACAACGCGAACTTTCCTTCTGGGCGTATCAGCTCGGCGACACGCGCGATGTTCCGCAATTCGCCTCGCACAAGGACACGCTCGACTATCTCGCGTCGCTCGGCTTCCCCGTCAACCCCGCCATTGTCCGCGTCGACTCGTTCGCTGAAGTCGTCAGTTTTTGTCATCAGTGGCGCGATGGTCGAGACACCCTCGGTTACGAAATCGACGGGGCCGTGGTCAAGGTCGATTCCCTGGCGCAGCGCGAGCAACTGGGCTTCACCAGCCGGGCCCCGCGATGGGCGATCGCCTTCAAGTTCCCTCCCGAAGAGCGCACGACGGTCCTGCGGGACATCCAGATTTCGGTCGGCCGCACCGGCCGGGTCACCCCTTTTGCCGTGCTCGAACCGGTTTTTGTGGGTGGTTCCACGGTCGGCATGGCCACCCTCCACAATCGCGCCCAGGTGGGGGCAAAAGACGTTCGTCCCGGCGACACAGTCGTCGTGCGCAAGGCCGGCGACGTGATTCCCGAGGTCGTTGGTCCCGTGCTCGCGAAGCGACCGAAGAACTGCGCGCCGTGGGAGTTTCCCGAAGCATGCCCGTGTCCACTTGCCACCGAACTCGTTCAGGTCGAAGGCGAAGCCGACACCCGTTGCGTCGAACCATCGTGTCCGTACCAACGCGACCAACGCATCATCTACTTCGCGTCGCGTGGTGGCATGGACATCGAGGGACTGGGTGAGCGAACCGTCTTCGCACTTTCAGATGCGGGATTCGTCGAAGACGCTGGCGACATCTACTCACTCACCGAGGAACAACTTCTGCAGATCGAGGGCTTCGGCAAAGTGAGCGCGCAGAAACTTCTCGCAGGTATCGACGCATCACGTCACCGTCCGTTGCCCAAGCTTCTTACCGCGCTCGGCGTGAAACATCTTGGTCCTGCAGCATCGGAGTCGTTGTCGTTCGCGTTCGGTTCGCTCGACGTCATCGCGAACGCCTCGGTCGACGATCTTGCATCGGTCGACGGCGTCGGCGGCGTCATCGCCGCATCGATCAGTTCGTGGTTTGCAAAACCGGCGAACAAAC
>JBEAPO010000072.1:0-3223 GCA_041164425.1 Actinomycetota bacterium | reverse complement strand
GACGACATTTGGCGCAACGCACGCACCAACGAAACCCGCATCACCGCCGATCTCCCCAACTACACCGGCCGTTGCAATCCGTGTCCACCGCTCACCGATACACCGGTCGAAAATGACATGCGCCTCGACGCCAACGGCCAGTGGTGGAGATTCCAAGAAGGCCGCTGGGTGAACCAATCATCGGGTGAGTCACGCACGCTGATCTCCGACATCCCCGGTTACACCGAGGGTGGTTGTGATCTGCCGCCCTGTGCCGATCCCGGAACTCTGCAAGCCGGCGACGTCGTGATCGACGGTAATGGTGTTCGTTGGGTCGTTGCAGAAAATGGCGAGGAGCGCATCTCGACCAACGGCGACGTGGCGACGCTCAACGAGCCGCTCGACGGCTGCAACCCATGCCCGCCGGCTCGGTCGTATCTCAGTGACAACAACGAGGAAATCATCACTGACCGCGACGAATGCAACCCGTGCCCCGACACGGCCGTCTTCACCGAGATGACCGGGCCCGACGGACAGCTCGTGCTGGTCCCAATCTTCGGTGAGTCACGTCCCTGTGGTGATCCCTGCGTTCCGCCCACAAACCTGCGAGCGGGTGACGTGATCCGTGTTGCCGATCGCCTGTGGGTGTACACCACGCTCGGCTGGCGAAACGACGAGAACGGCGTCACCACCTGGGCGCAAACCGTGGCCGACATTCCGGGCTGGCTGTCATTGTGCAACGCACCCGAAACGGTGCTGTCACGTTCGACCAGTGCACCCTCTGACGACGATGGTGTCATCCAGATCACACCAACCAGCAACCCGCAGGTATCGCCTCCGACGACGACCGGAAACGTGATCACGATCGACACCACGACGACGACGGTCGCAGCCGCACCGACACCGACACCGACCATTGCGGCGACCAGCACCACGGTCGCGCCGGCTGAGGCGCCCGCAACCACTGAAGCTGTGTCGAGCACTTCGACCACGGCACCCGCACCGGCCGCGAACGTCAAGCCCACGATCACCAAGGTGTCGTGTTCGGGTTACACGTCTACGACAATGCAGACGACGAAGTTCACCCTCGTCCTCGAGATCAAGGACAGCGATGGCTCCATCGCCAAGTTCTCGCTTCAGGGCACCACCCAGAGTGGCTACACGAACTACAAACCGACGTCGATCAATGGCTCGAACTACACCTACGTGATCACGAAAAACACGGCAAATCAGTTCGGCACCGGCGTCATCGCAAGCGCGACCGACAACCAGGGTGCGACCGCAGGCTTCCTGTTCTCGGCGAACAACTCCACCTGCCCGTAGCAATTGGCGGAACGGAAGGGATTCGAACCCCCGGGCCTTTTGGGCCTTCCGCTTTCAAGGCGGATGCATTTGTCCACTCTGCCACCGTTCCGTCAATGAGGCTATCGCCCCCTCACGTCGACGGGATTGGTCAGCGTGTGATGCGGCTGCGCAGGTGTGACACCCAGTCGTCGGCGTCGCGCCAGCGGCCGTCGGCGTGTTCGCGTGCGTTGTGTGCCTGCTGGCCCGCAGCGGGGAACGAACCGAAGAACTTCACACCGCCCTGCTTGGCGTGCAGTTCGCGCAACGCGTCGGCCATCAGTTCGTCGGCTACGTGGCCGTCGGCGTAGATGATGAAGCAGTAGTCACCAAGGCCACTGTTCTTCGTCGGACGCGACTGCAGGTTGTCAATATTGATGCGGCGCGCGGCGAATTCCTGGAGAATCGAAATCAGGCTGCCCGGTTCGTCGGCGCGCTGGAACACAACGATTGCCGTGCGGTCGTGACCCGTCGGTGTGGGAATCGTGTCCTTGCCCACGAGCACGAAACGTGTCTGGTTGTTGTCATGGTCCGCGATGTCGCGGGCAATGATTTCGAGACCGTACATCTGCGCCGCCGACTCGGGTGCGATCGCAGCAACATCGGCCAGCTTGTCTTCTGCGATGCGACGCGCCGCCTCGGCCGTGCTGGTGACCGCACGAATTTCTGCTTGCGGAAGTTCCTTGCGCAGGAACGCATGACACTGCGCGGTGGCAACGGGCATCGAATGCACCTCGGCGACGTCGGCGATCTTCGTCCCCGGCAACGCGAGCAGGAAGTGTTTGATGTCAAGTACAACTTCCCGCTGGATGAACAGATCGTGGTCGAACACCAACGCATCCTGCGTGAGGTTCACCGTGCCCTCGATCGAGTTCTCGATCGGCACGAATCCCAGGTCGATTTCCCCCGCTTCGACGGCGTCGAGCACGTCGGGAACCGTGCGGAACGGCACGAGTTCCATGGCGGCCAGGTCGTGCTGCGTACGCGCAGCCTGGTCGGTGAAGGTGCCGAACGGCCCGAGAAAGCCGACGCGACGGGGGGAAGAGGAAGTCACGATGGGAAGGCTAGGCGAGGAGATGCCAACATTGGGGCGTGTTTACCGAGACCCTTCGCCAATTGCTCGACGATGTGCGCTCGGGCGCGGTCAGCGCTGACGACGCCGTCGGCATTCTGCGTCGGCTCCCCTTCACCCAGGCCGGTGACGCACTCATCGACCATCACCGTGCGCTGCGGTCGGGAACACCCGAAGCGATCTACGGCCCGGGCAAGTCGCCCGAGCAGTGCGCGACGATCGTCGCCGAAATGCTGAAGCATGGCGAGGGTCCCGTCATTCTCACCCGCGTCGACGACGCGCAGGCCAAGGCCGCTCTTGCCGGCAACCCCGGTGCGCAGCGTGCGTCGAACACCTACGCGTGGCGTCTGCCCGATGCCGACAACGCATCGCAACAACGCGTGCTCGTGATCAGCGCCGGCACGGCCGACGTTCCCGTTGTCGACGAAGCGGTGCTCACTCTTCGCGCCTACGGCTACGCCCCCGAACGCATCGTCGATGTCGGCGTTGCAGGCATCCATCGTCTCCTCGACCGCGTCGAAACCGTGCAGGCCGCCGACGCCATCATCTGTGCAGCAGGAATGGAGGGAGCACTCGCCAGCGTCATCGGCGGGCTCAGCGGTGCACCCATCGTCGCGGTTCCCACCAGCGTCGGCTACGGCTCGTCGCTCGAGGGTGTCACTGCACTTCTCGCCATGCACGCATCGTGCGCCGCGGGCGTCACGGTCGTCGGCATCGACAACGGATTCGGCGCGGCGTGTGCCGTTGCCCGCATCCTCAACCGGCGCAACTGAAACGAACCAAATGAAAACTGCCTGGATCAACTGCTCGGCTGGCGTCGCCGGCGACATG
>JBEAPO010000071.1:0-5845 GCA_041164425.1 Actinomycetota bacterium | reverse complement strand
CACGACGAGGTCGAATCGCCGTGAAGGCCGCCACGCGGTGATGTCGGCTTTCTTGTGGCCGTACGTCGCGCAGGCGTAGTCGCTGACGTCTGTCGACACGACGTTCACCTTCGGATGGTTGATGCGGTACCAGTCGCGCCAATAGCCCGGACCCGCGCCGATGTCGAGAAACGAACGGATGTCGAGGCCCCACCATGCGATGAGTGAATGGATGCCGGTCGCCAACTTGTCGATCTGCGCCACCGTGTGCACCGAGCCGCGCCCGTAGAACTTGGCGTAGTAGGCGGCATCGAATCCTTTGGTGGGCACCGCACGTGTGTAGCAGACGCGGGGCGTTCTCCGCCTGCCGACGAGTGTCGGGTTGCGACCTAGTGTGACGACATGCGTTACGGAGCGGTGTTCCCGACGGTCGAAATCGGAAAAGACCCGGGTGCGATACGTGCCTGGACACAGGCGGTCGTCGACATGGGTTTCGAACGAATCGTCGCCTACGACCACGTTGTGGGTGCGCTGCACGCAAACCGTGAACCAAAGTTGTGGGGGCCGTACACCGAGCAGGACGAGTTCCACGAGCCGATCGTGTTGTTCAGCTACCTCGCCGCGCTCACGACCGACATCGAACTCGTGACGGGTGTGGTGATCCTGCCCCAACGACAGGCGGTTCTCCTCGCAAAGCAGGCCGCTGATCTCGACCTCTTGTGCGGTGGTCGTTTGGTTCTCGGTGTCGGCACGGGCTGGAACTACGTCGAATACGAGTCGCTCGGCATGGAGTACCGCACCCGTGCGCGTCGTATGGAGGAACAAGTCGAGGTGATGCGCGAACTGTGGACCAAGCAGGTCGTCGACTTCGACGGCAACTACCACCGTGTCGATCGAGCGGGTATCGCCCCGATGCCGGCGCGCAGCATTCCGGTGTGGTTTGGCGGTTCCGCCGAGGCCTCGGTGCGCCGCGCGGCACGCATGGGCGACGGATACATATTCGGCAACACGGGATCCCGCGTCGACGCGGCGAACGAGATCCTGCGCGAGGAACTCGCCGCACAGGGACGGTCGTGGGACGGGTTCCCGCGCGATGCCGTCGTGCACCTACAACGCGGTGAGGCTGAACTCGGACCCGAACTCGTGGCGTGGAAGGCGACGAACCCTGAGTGGGTGTCACTTTCGACGATGGCGAACCGGATGTTCCAGGGCATGAGCCCCGTCAACCGCGTCGACGACCAGATCAAGATGCTGGAACGGGCGCTGGATTTCGTGAAGTCGATCTGAACCAGCGGCGATCACACCGGCGCGTCGCACTCGCGTCGTGAAGACGACGTGGTGGGCAGGTTCTTCCACATGTCATCGAGCAGGTCGTCGCGCACCGCGCGGTGCGCCGAGTCGTGCCACAGGTTCACGTGCTGCAACGGGTCGTTGCGCAAGTCGTACAGCTCGCCATCGTTGCCGTCGTGCACGCTGCCCGGAAGAGTCGCGGTGCACACCCACGTACCGCGCGTGATCGTGCGCAAAGAAACAATTTTGCCGAAGAGCACGCTGTCCCATTCGGTGAGCACGCGTTCGTGTCCGAGTCCCGCTGCTTCGGCATCGTCGACCGGCAGCCGCGCTGCCTCGGTGTAATCGGGGCGCGGCAGGCCCGCGATGTCGGCGAACGTCGCCGCGAGTGAAACGAGTCCGACGGGAGTGTCGACCGTGGCGGGAGTGACGATGGTGCGCGACGGCGCCGGTCGCCACACGAGCGGGAGGCGCATCAGGGAATCGACGTGGTACGGACCCTTGAAAAGCAATCCGAAGTCGCCCTGGAATTCGCCGTGATCAGTGGTGAACACCACGTCGACGTCGTCGTACCAACCCTTGGCTCGCAACAAGGCGATGATGCGCCCCAACGCCTCGTCGATGAGCTCGTTCTGGATGTGCACCATCGCATTGACCTCGCGTACCTGGTCGGCCGTGAGTGTCTCGGGCACCCATTTCGCGGGTGCCTCGTAATTCGACACGAACGTGCCGTGATACCAACCCAGCCACTGCGCCGGTTTGCCGGCGAGGATGCGTTCGCGTTCGATCGGATCATCGACCCATCCGGCGGGCAGGTCGAGTTGTCGCCAGTCGACGCGATGCAGTTCCGATATCGGCGGGTCCCACGCGTGGTGTGGGTCGGGAAAACTGACCCAGCAGAACCAGTCGTCGGAGTCGCTTTGCGAGTCGAGCCATGCCGCCGCGCGATCCGCCACCCAATCGGTGTGGTACCACTCGCGTGGCATCGGGTTGTGTTTCACCTGTGGTGCCCCCGTGTCGCCACCACCCGCTTCGTTCACCTGCAACTGCGCATTGAGGATCGGGTAGAGCATTCCGATGGCCTCGGGATGATTCTCGCGCAGCCATTTCGCGTAGTGAAGCGGCCCCATGCCGTTGTGGGTGGCGAGTTCCATGTGCTCGAAGCCGCGGTGCGGTTCGCGTCGGCCGTCGGCAGTTTCGCGGTACAGCGTCTCTTCGCCGAGGGTCGCGAGCGAGTTCTCGGTGAAGAGTGCGAACGGGTCGAGAAACGGTTCGAAGTGTGCCTTGCCGATGAGCGCGGTGCGCCAACCGTTCCGCCACAGGTCCATGGCGATGCTCGGTGCGTCGACGGGCAGGGGAACACCGTTCATCCACACGCCGTGTGTGGCGACGTGCTGGCCGGTGAGCATCGTCGATCGCGAAGGCATGCAAACGACGTTCGACGGAATCGCGCGCGTGTAGCGGATTCCCTCACGCGCGATGGAATCGATGACCGGGGTACGTGCCACGAGACCGCCGTTGCAGCCGAGCCCGTCGTAGCGCTGCTGGTCGGTGGTGACGAAGAGAATCCTGCGTGGCATGGTCAGCCCTTTCCGAACCTTTCCTGCAGGTTGCGAAGTCCTTCACCAGCGGCTGCCCCGATGGCGAGCCCGAGAACCTCGGGTTCGATGTCGGTGCCGTACACGACGATGCAGCGGTCATCGTCGAGGGCGATGACGTCGACGGTTCCCACGTGGTGTGTGACCAGGGGATTGCCGATGATGGAGTATTGGAATCGATGCAGGTCGTTGTCGACGAGGAGAATCTGCTCCTCGAAAACGATTCCCGACGGAAGCGTCACCCAGCGCTTGTCGCCCTCGACGCGGGTCGACGACGTCGGGAACCATTCGTGCAGCAGCTCGGGGCGACCGATGAACGCCCACACCTTCTCGGCTGACGCCGCCAGTACGGCGTGACGCCTGACCGAACCCATGAACCACAACTTACCGAACCCATTCGCCGGAGTCGCTTGGCTGGATCAGTCACCGGAGGGCAGCGCCCAGTCGATGGGCGTCTGGTCGTGGGCGACGAGCGCGGCATTCGCGCGCGAGAAGGGTTTGCTGCCGAAGAATCCGTTGTTCGCCGACAATGGTGATGGATGTGCCGATTCGATGATGGTGTGCCGCGAGTCGCCCGCGATGCCGAGAATCAGCGCTTTCTTCTTGCGCGCGTAGGCGCCCCAGAGAATGAAAACGACGTGGTCGCCCTTGGCGGCGACTTCGGCGATGACGCGATCGGTGAACGTCTCCCATCCCTTGCCCTGGTGTGACGCGGCGGCGTTGGCGCGAACCGTCAACGTGGCGTTCAACATGAGTACTCCCTGGCGTGCCCACGGTTCCAGAAAGCCGTGCGCCGGTGGCGTGAGGCCGAGGTCGGATCGCAGTTCCTTGAAGATGTTGACGAGGCTCGGTGGAATCGCCACGCCGCGGTTGACCGAAAAGCACAGACCGTGGGCCTGGCCGACACCGTGGTACGGATCCTGGCCGAGGATGACGACACGTGTACCGACGAACGTCGTGACGTGGAGCGCCCGAAAAACCTCGTCGTGCGGTGGGTAGACGGTTGTTCGTCGTCGTTCGTCGGCGACGAACGTCTGGAGTTCCTTCCAATAGGGCTTTTCGAACTCTCCGCGGAGTATCGGATTCCAGTCGGTGGTCATGGTCGCAGCAGGATCACGGTGATAGAAAATATTTCCTCATGGACGTCATCGTGGCAATCGACATCGGAGGCACGAAGTTCGCCGCCGGTCTTGTCACGACCGACGGGACGATCATCGACCGTACGCGGTGTCGTGTCAACTCCGCGCAAACCGACGAAGGCTTGTTCTCCGATCTCTGTGGGCTCGTGTCCGAGATGTTGGTGCGTGCACGTGGGCAACACGGTGCACATCCGATCGCAGTTGGTGTGGGTGCCGCCGGGCCGAACCACCCGAACGTCGAGCTCGTGTCGCCGCTCAACATCGCGTGCTGGCGTGACTTTCCGTTGGCGCCACGGCTTCGTGACTTCACGGGTCTTCCGGTGTTCGGCGACGGTGATGCCAAGGCGTTGGCCCTCGGCGAGGGCTGGAAGGGTGCGGCGCGAGGACACGACAACTTCCTCGCCATGGTGGTGTCGACGGGTGTGGGCGGAGGCATCGTGCTCAACGGCAAGTTGCTGGATGGCGAGGGCGGAAACGCGGGCCACATCGGCCATGTCATCGTCGAGCCGGGTGGGCGGCGATGTGCCTGCGGTGCGCGGGGATGTCTCGAAGCCGAGGCCTCGGGCCCGTCGATCGAGGCCATCACCGGTCGGCCGCCAACCCAGCCGACGTACGAGACCATCCAGCGCACGGGTCGATTGGTCGGTCGCGGTATCGCCTCGGTGTGCAACCTTCTCGACTTGAAACTTGCCGTCGTCGGCGGCAGCGTCGCGCTGGGTTTCGGCGCACCGTTTTTCCAGGCGGCGCAGGCCACGCTCGACGATCTGTGTTGTCTCGATCATTCGAAAGGCGCGCGCATCGTGCCTGCGCGTCTCGGTGACGACGGTTCCTTGATCGGCGCCGCTGCCGTCGGGTTGCGTGGTCTCAATCGCCAGCGCGCCTGATTTCGTACGAATCGTCAGCCGCCGAATCCGCGCAACAGTCGTTCGAGTGGGCCGCGTCCAATGAAGCGGTCCCACCATGCGCCGAACGCGACGAGGAAAACCCACATGAACGCCGCGAGTCCGAGTGCAGCGTCGAGGCCGGTGGGGCGAACCCACCCGAGTATGTTGACGACCAAGTTGTAGGCCAGACCGTGTGCGACGTAGAGCGTGAGGGAAATGCGTCCCGCGCGAACGAAAAGGTCGGTGATCGGCGACGTGGGAAATGCCTCGACGATCCACGACACGACGATGACCACGACCAGCGCCGAAAGCGTGACGCCGACCGTCGCGAGAATGCCCCGCTCGAACGGGTCGGTGCTGGTGAATTGTTGCCACGCTCCGTCGGTGCCGCGCCGTACGGCGGTACTGATCGCGTAGACGACCGCCACCGCAACGATGAGTGGGCCGACCAGTCGCCGGCGGTTGGCGAAGAACCACGGCAGTGATCTGCCGACGAGCAGGCCGACACAGAAGAAGACGAACCACGGGAACACCGGGTGCGTGTAGTCGAGGAAGTAGCGAAAGACGAAGTTGCGCGGCGAATCGGGTTGGGAGGGACTCAACCACGATGTCGAACGGAGGTCGCGTTCCCGGAAGAAACGCCACATCGACAGCCCCGCCGCGAATGTGGTGCAGATGATTGCGAGCGTAACGATGTGGCGTTTCGACCACGTGACGATCCCGGCCGCGAGAAGAAAGTAGATGCCGAAGTAGGGGAGAATCGTTCCGTTCCACACCCATTCGAACATCGTCCCGAGTGCCAAGAGGAGCACGCCGCGCCGTACGAGGATCCAGCGATCGAAGTTGGCGGAGGCGAGAAGCGAACAACTGATTCCCGACACGAGCACGAAGACGACGGGACTCGGCGCGAGGACTCCGTTCCATGCATCCATGATTCTCACGAAGAAGTTCGCTT
>JBEAPO010000070.1:0-2562 GCA_041164425.1 Actinomycetota bacterium | reverse complement strand
CCCTCGTCGGCCATGCGGTCGGCTTCGTCGAGGGTGATAACGGTGATCTTGTCGAGCGTGAGCTCGCCGGCCTTGATGAGGTCGATGAGGCGCAACGGGGTGGCGACGACCAGGTCGACCCCGCGCTCGAGTTCGTCGATTTGCTTGTCGCGTGACGCACCGCCGTAGACGGCGAGAACGCGCATACCGCAATGCTTGGCGATGGGAGCCAATACCTCGGCAACCTGCAGGGCCAGTTCGCGCGTGGGCACGAGGACGAGTCCGTGGGGCTTACGCGGGGTGGCATTGCGATCGATGCGGGCGAGGGTGGGAATTCCGAAAGCCAGCGTCTTACCGCTGCCCGTGCGGGCGCGACCACAAACGTCGTGGCCCTTCATCGCAACGGGGATGGCTTCGGTCTGAATGGCGAAGGGTGCGGTAAACCCCGCGGCGGCGAGGCCGGCATCGATGTCGTCGGGCACGCCGAGGTCGGCAAACGCGGTGGGGGTTGTGTTGAGCACTTCGTCGAAGGCTAACGGCAGCGTGGGGCGAATTACTGACTGACGACTCAGTTAGTAGACATTGTCGGCGGTGCGTCGTTATGGTTCACCCGCTTGAACTGCACCGCACGTGTGCACCGCTAGGGAGAGCGCCACGTATCCGCCCCTTCTTCACCGCGTGTGATGGGAACAAGGAGGTAATCCGTGTCCGTCCATAACGGCACCCACCAAGAGACATCGGCCTTCGTCGACCTTGCACTGTCCGGTCTTCACACCGCTACGGCAGTGAAAGGCACCGCATACGACTGGCAGCAGTTCGTTTTACCGAGTGACGTCGACTTCGACGCCGAGCTCGCGGCGCTGATGGCGCTGGAGGCCACGAAGTGACCCGCCCCCGGCGGGTCTTGTTCCTCGGCTGCGGTTCGGTGACGCAGGCGGCGCTGCCGCTGATGATCCGCGATGTAAAAGTCGACCCGTCATCGATCACCGTCATCGACTTCGTCGACAACCGCCATCGCATTGCCGACGGTATCGCGGCAGGTGTCACCTACAAGACGCTGCAGATCACTCCTGACAACTTGGCCCAGGTGTTGGGCGAACACGTGTCGGCCGGTGACATGTTGTTGGACCTCGCGTGGAACATCGACGCACCGACGATCATCGGCTGGTGTCACGACCATGGCGTCCGGTACCTGAACACCTCGGTGGAGCTGTGGGACCCTTACGACGATCTCGCCTCGACTCCCCCGCTCGACCGCACGCTCTACGTGCGTCACCAGTCGTTGGCCGCGATGGTGCGTGGCTGGGGCGGCAATTCGGGCCCGACCGCGGTGGTGGAACACGGCGCGAACCCGGGTCTGGTGTCGCACTTCGTGAAGCAGGCGTTGGTCGAGATTGCAACGAAGCTTCTGAGCGACGGTCGTGCGGGCGCAATGAAGGCGAAGCTCGAACTCGCACTTGCCGAGTCGAAGTTCAACCACCTCGCGATGCTCACGGGCACCAAGGTGATCCACATCGCCGAGCGCGACACGCAGACGAGTTTGGTGCCGAAGGCGCCGAACGAGTTCGTGAACACGTGGAGCGTCGAGGGCTTCTACGAAGAAGGCATCGCGCCAGCCGAGATGGGTTGGGGCACGCACGAGAAGAAACTGCCGCGCAACGGTCACCAGCACACCAAGAACGGCCCGCGCAACCAGATCTGCATCGCCAAGCCCGGCATGGAGGTGTTGGTGCGCAGTCGCGTGCCGTCATCGGAGATTCATGGCATGGTGATTCGTCACGGCGAGGCGTACACGATGTGCGAACACCTTTCGGTGTACGACGACAACTGCGAGGCGATCTACCGCCCCACGGTTCACTACGCGTACTGCCCCACCGATGCGGCGATCATGAGCGTGCAGGAACTTCGGTGGCGCAATTGGGAGATGCAGCCCAAGCAGCGGATCCTGAACGACGAGATCGACCACGGCAAGGACGAACTCGGCGTGTTGCTGATGGGCCACCCGTACAAGTCGTGGTGGTTCGGGTCGTGCCTCTCGATCGAAGAGGCGCGCGCGATTCTTCCGCACCAAAGTGCGACGACGCTGCAGGTGGCGTGCTCGGTCATTTCAGCGGTGCAGTGGATGTTCGACGAGCCCGAGCGCGGATTGTGCGTTCCCGACGACCTGCCGTACGACCGCATCTTGAAGATGGCGATGCCCTACCTCGGCACCATGTTCTCGGGTGCGATCGACTGGGATCCGTTGTCGACGCGCAAGCCACTGTTCCCCCACGTCAGCGACGAGGGGGCAGAGCTCGACCACAGCGACCCGTGGCAGTTCTGCAACTTCTTGGTCTAGAAACCGAATCCGTAGTCATCTACCCCACCGGCGCATTGCCAACTTCGGTCGGTGGGGTTAGGCTTCGCTCAGTGATTCGTTCCCTGAGCCTCCTTCTTATGTAACGGCGACAGCCGCATACCGCTGTCGCCGATCCTCCTGCGCCCGAAAGGCCAGGGGGATTTTTTGTTTCTCCGATCGAGTCCGCAACAAGCAACCGCAACAGAAAGCCAGACCAATGCCGCCAACAAATGTGACCCCCAAAA
>JBEAPO010000069.1:0-5125 GCA_041164425.1 Actinomycetota bacterium | reverse complement strand
GCAGGAGATGTACACGGCCCGTGTGTGTGGGGTGGCGACGGGGTATGCGCCGAGTCCATACGCGGACGTGACCTTCAGTTGGTCGGCGAGGGCGGCGACGGTGGCGGCGAAGTGTTGCCAGCGGGTGTCGGGCTCTGGTCCTTGAAGGAGCAGCACGTCGCGATCGGCTTCGTCGCGACCGAGGAGAAATTTTGGCAACGACCAGTCGATCGTGGTGTTGACGCCTGCCCGAAGTTCCATGATCGGTCGACGTGCGCGGTAGTCGATGAAGGTGTCGGCATCGAACTCAACGAGCGTCGTCGCGCCGGTCTCGGCGACGAGGGCCTCCATCGCGGTCGCTGCGGCGTTCGAGGTGTCGATCCAGCCGGACAACATGATGACGAGGACCGGGTCGTTGAGCGTCGGGAGCGCACCGGCGAAGTTTGGCGAGATGCGGTATGCGTCGCTCATCGTGCGCTCAGTGTAGGCGTGAGAGCACTTCCTCGGCTCGTTGAGCGGCAGCTTCTACTTGGGTCTTGAACGCATCGAACGACGATGGATCGTGCGTGCCCATTGCGCCGGCGAGGTATCGCGCATATACGCCCTCGATGATGCAGGCGAGTTTCCAGTAGGCGAACGACACGTAGTAGTCAAGCTGTGACACGTCGCGACCAGAGACCTTCGCGTAGTGCTCCGCGAGTTGAGCGCGATCGAGGAAGCCCTCTGCCGTCGTGGTGGCGAAGTTCGTGGTCGAGGCTTCGTCGTGTGGACCAGTCCAATAGACCAACAACAATCCGAGGTCTGCCATCGGGTCGCCGAGCGTGCACAGCTCCCAGTCGAGGACCGCGATCACGTTGCCTACGTCATCGACCATGCAATTGTCGAGTCGGTAATCACCGTGCACGATCGTCGCTGGGCCCTGCTCGGGCACTCGCGTGACGAGTGCATCATGCACACGGTCAATTGTGGACAGTTCGCGGGTCTTGGAGGCGTTCCACTGGCCGTACCAGCGCTTGAGTTGGCGCTCGATGTAGCCCTCGTGGCGGCCGAGGTCGCCGAGTCCGACCGCAACGGGATCGACGGCGTGGATGGCCGCCATCGTGTCGACGAGTGAGATGCTCGCCTGGCGACGGGTGGCTGGGGTGAGCACGCGAAGTGCGGTGGCGTTGTCGCGCACCACGTGTCCATCGACGAAGGCCATCACGTAGAACGGAGCGTCGTTGACCTCGACGTCGGTGCACAGCCCGAGTGCTGGGGCGACGGGCACGTGCGATGCGGACAGCGCGCTGATCACTCGGTGTTCGCGACCCATGTCGTGTGCGCTCGCGAGTGCGTGCGACAGCGGTGGCCTGCGCAAGACGTAGTGGTTGCCTGCAGCATCGTCAACCTTGAAGGTGAGGTTGGAGTGTCCGCCGGCGATCAAGGTGTAGGAAAACGGCGCGGTCGCGCCAGCGATGTTGGCTTCGAGCCATGCCCCCACGCGCTCGGCGTTGATGCCGGCAGGGGAGTTTGCGTTCGTGGCCACGTAGGCAACCTAGTCAGACGATCGTGGCTGCACACACTCGGCGATATCGTGACCGCCATGGTCATTGACGTCACCGACGCCACGTTCCAGACCGCCGTCATCGACGCATCGCAGACGACACCCGTCGTCGTCGACTTGTGGGCGCCGTGGTGTGGGCCGTGCAAGACGCTTGGTCCGATCCTGGAAAAGGTCGTCGGCGCAACTGGCGGCAAGGTCGTCCTCGCCAAGGTCAACGTCGATGAGAACCCCGCCATCGCGCAGGCGTTTCGCGCGCAGTCAATCCCGATGGTCGTGGCGATCGACAAGGGAAAGCCGGTGGATGGCTTCACTGGGAGCTACCCCGAGCACTTCGTGCAGGAGTTCGTCGACAAGCTCCTTCCCGAGGGTGCTCAGGCGTCGCCGTTGCTCGTGCCACCGACCGATGCGCCTGCCGAGGAAGAGCCGTTCGTCGTCAATGACTCCTTCGATGCCGAGCTCGCTGAGTTGTTGCCACATGTCAAGGCCGACGAGGCCAAGCGTGCCCGGTATCTCGAGATCCTCGAGACCATGGGGCCCAACGATCCGCGCGTGGCGGGTCATCGCAAGAAACTGACTGCCCAACTCTTCTAGTCGCGCACACATCGTTGGCGTGCGGGCACGCGTGACGGAATCCTTGCGGTGGTTTGGGGTGTCGCGCGTGCTCGCCGCTGCGACCGGTGTCCTCGTCGTAGTGATCGGCGCGTGGTGGGTCGTTCGAGTCCCACCTCCGCCGATCGACGAGCGACTGCCGATGGCAAATCCGACAGTCAACTCCTCGTCAGCGTCGCCCCCTCCGAGCGCACTGCTCGTCGTGCACGTCACGGGAGCCGTGCGCTCACCAGGTGTGTTTCGGCTCGCTGCAGATGCCCGAGTCGTCGACGCAGTCGCCGCAGCTGGTGGCACGATGCCGATGGCCGACACGGTCGCGGTGAACTTTGCCGCCACGCTCGTGGATGGCGCGCAAGTGTTTATTCCACTTCGTGGTCGCACCACGACGACGACACTGCAACGTCCGAAACCTGGGGTGAACGTTCCACCAGCGCCGATCGCCACCGTGCCACCCCCAGAGGCGAGTCCCTCGACCGGAACGGCGCCGAGTGGGGCGGTGGTGAATCTCAACACCGCGTCTCTTGCCGAGTTGGATTCGCTGCCAGGGATCGGCCCCTCGACTGCGCAGGCGATCATCGACTATCGCGTAGTCAAAGGCCGGTTCAAGACGGTGGAGGATCTGCTCAACGTGCGGGGAATCGGGCAGGCGAAACTCGCTGCCATTCGTTCGCGCGTGAGTGTGTGATCTACAGCGCGCCGAGGATGACTGCGCCGAGCGCGAGGGCGAGCAGCGAACCTGCCCACACTCCGAGGGCGAGTGGTCGAACTTCGCGAAACCACTCCGGCCAACTCGCAACCGCGCGCCTCGTTGCGCGCAGAGCAGACACGTGACCGATCAGGAACCACGCTCCCGCGCTCGCCAGGATCGCCACGACGTAACTGGTCGTCGATGACACGATCGGCACACCCGTCATCGGCAGCACTGGCAAGCCGGCGAACACCAGCCCAAATCCGACGAAGCCGAGCAGCGTGCCGGGGAGGGCGAGCAGCACTGCACCAACGAGGGCGAGCCCGAGTCCGAATGCGGTGGCATACGCACCCCCGCGGGTGCGTACCCGCGCGCGGTGGAAGATGATGCCGTCCTCGACGACGCGCGGCGAGCGCGGACGGTCAGTCGCTTCGAGTTCGGGCATGCGTCAATCGTACGGTCCAGGTGCACGCCACATCGGGCATCAACGCGCACCGCTGTCGACCTCGCTCCTTGTGACGTGCGCGTGCGTGTTGTGGGGTGTCGTGTATTTCCTCGGACGTGTGGTTATCACCCGCGAATTTTCGATTCCGTGGATACCGCGCACGATCCTTGGAATCGCTGTTGTGTGGATGCTTGGTGTGAAGAAGGGCAAAGCACTCATCGCGGTCGTGGTCGTCGGCGTGGTCGTTGGCGCACCCGCATGGGCGTCCAGTCACGACGTGAAGAATGGTGAGTTCTCGGGAACTGCGGTCGTCGTCGAAGAACCGGTGCGGGTTGGTGCGACGCGAATCGTGGTGTCTATCGAGAGTGAGCGATTCGTGTCATATCTCTATGCACGACTCGCAGGAGCGGTCTCGCAATGTCGAGTTGGTGACATCGTCGATGTGGAGGGGACTCGATCCGGGCTGTCGAAGACCCAGCACGCGCGGCTCGCGTCACGGCACGTCGTCGGCGTGTTCGACGTGCAGGCGGTGAAGTCATCGTGTCGCTCGGGGTCGGCGCTGTCGCGTTCGGTGAACGGCGTGCGTGACGTGCTTGCGTCGTCGGTCTCGTCGCTCAACGGTGACGAGGCCGCGCTGCTGCTCGGACTTGTCATTGGGGATGACTCCGACCAGTCCGCATCCATGGTCGAGGCATTCCGGGCCGCCGGGTTGTCCCACCTAACGGCAGTCTCGGGTCAGAACGTCGCCTTCGTGCTGGCCGTGTGTGCACCATTCCTTCGGCGCACTTCGTCTCGGTTTCGCTTCGCAGTGATGGTCGCACTCGTGGCGTGGTTCGTGGTGCTCACGCGCTGTGAACCATCCGTCGTGCGTGCTGGGGTGATGGCGATCGTGGCTGGGTATGGCAGATCTCGAGGCTTCGACTCCTCTGGTGAGCGCGCACTCGCACTGACCGTGATCGCGTCGCTTCTCATCGATCCGCTACTTGCGGCCTCGGTGGGATTCGCGCTGTCGACGTCGGCGACGGCTGGGCTGGTGTGGATCGCCCCGCGCATCTCCGAGCGACTCCCGGGACCGCGTTGGTTCGCCGAGACCCTCGGCGTGACGATCGGTGCGCAACTTGCGGTGATGCCCGTGTCGTGGTTCGTGTTCACGACGTTCAACATCGTTGGATTCGTGAGCAATCTGGTCGCAGTTCCCGTTGCGGGCTTCGTCATGTTGAGCGGGCTTCCAGTGATGGGGGTGTGTGGGGTGTTCATCCAGGTCGGGCTGCCCTTCGCGCATGAGATCTCGGCCGTTGCGATGCTCGCATTGCGTGCCGGCGTGCGCTGGGTGTGGTGGGTGGCCACTATCGCTGCGTCACTCTGAATGTCGTCGCACCGATCTGGAATGATGGTGCGGTGACGGTCTTTCACATCTCCGGTGGCGATGCGCGACTCGTCTCTGCGCGGCTCACCGATCTCGTCGCCGAATTGATCGGCGACGGCGACCGCGGGTCGCTGTTCGAGAGCCACGATCTGGCCGACTCCGGCGCCGACGACAAGGCGAGCATGATCGCCACTGCGGTGATGGGGGTGCAGACCGAATCGCTCTTTGGCGACAAACGCGTCGTCGTGTTGCGCAACATCGACGAGGCGACGGTCGATCAACTCCGACCGCTGACCGAGTACCTCGCCGTTCCGAGCGAGGCCAACCACCTCGTCGTGACGTCGCTCGGCAAGCTCGCCAAGTCGACGACCGATGCGCTGAAGAAGGCTGGCGCGACGGTCTTTTCGACATCACCGCCGTCGAAGAAGGCGGACCTTCACGATTGGTTCTCCGAGCAATTCGTGCAGGCTGGGGTGACGATCGACGCGTCCGCAA
>JBEAPO010000068.1:0-6879 GCA_041164425.1 Actinomycetota bacterium | reverse complement strand
CATTTCGCGAAGCGGCGTGAGGTTGACGTCGAAAGGTGACATCTCCTCGCGGATCGTCTCCCACCACGATTCGGGAACCGGCGGGTTCTGCCAGTTCGACGGCTCAGACAGCCCACCGCTGTGCGCGGGCATCGTGATCGTGCCGGTTTCGCCCACCGCCGTGAACAATCCGTCGAGCACGGCTTGTGGGCCGCCCGCCACCCAACCGAGCTCGGAAAGCGACGCGTGCACCACAAGCACATCGCCCTCGCGAACACCCAGGTTCGCGAGGGCGATTGCCGTGTCTTTCGTGGTGACCGGGGCCGACGATCGGCGGATGACTTCGAGTTCGGTCACTCTGGATCTTTGAACGCTATTCGTGCGTCACTTGGGCTGCATGCGAATGCCGCCGTCCACGCGTATGCTCTCGGCATTCATGTAGCTGTTGGTGATGCACTCGACGACCATCGAGGCGAGCTCTTCTGGCGCCCCCAGACGCTGCGGGAATAGAACGCCCTTCTGCAGGTTGGCCTTGAAGGCTTCGCTGTTGTCACCTTCGCCGTAGATCGGCGTGTCGATGAGACCCGGTGCGACGGTGTTGACGCGCACGCCGATGGCGGCGAGGTCACGCGCGACGGGCAAGGTCATGCCGACGACGCCACCCTTCGAGGCGGAGTACGAGGCCTGGCCGATCTGTCCGTCGAATGCAGCGACCGATGCGATGTTGACGATCGCGCCACGTTCGCCGTTGGCGAGCGGCTCGGTGGTGCTCATCGCGGTCGCTGCGATGCGGATGCAATCGAACGAACCGATGAGGTTGATGGCGATGACCTTCTTGAAAGCATCGAGGTTGGCGGCCGAGTCGTACGAGCCGTCCTTGCCGACCGTACGTTGCGCCCAACCGATGCCTGCCGAGTTGACGAGAACGCGAACCGGACCCATCGACTTCGCCATCTCGACGGCGTTGATGATGTCGTCGGTGTTGGTGACGTCGACCTTGCAGAACGCGCCACCGATTTCCTTGGCAAGGGCCTCGCCCTTGTCGGCCTGGAGGTCTGCGACCACTACCTTTGCGCCACGCTTGGCGAGCAGACGGGCTGACGCCGCGCCGATCCCCGAGGCTCCACCCGTGACGATTGCACTTGCACCTGAAATGTCCATGAGCGCGAGGCTATGCCCCCGTCGCTTGCACTGCCAAAGTGTCCACGAGATCGTTCATCGGGTCTCCCGAGTGACCCTTGACCCACTGGAAAACGGTCTTTCCACTGCCCCGCCGGACGAGTTCGTCGAAGAGGTCCTCCCACAATTCGCGGTTGGCGACCGGCTGGCGCTGGCTGTTCTTCCAACCGCGCGAAAGCCACCCTTCCCACCAACGTTGGCGGAAACAATTCACGACGTAGGTGCTGTCGGAAACGATGACGAGAAGTTGGCGCTGTTCACGGTGTGCGCGCAATGCCTCTATCACCGCACGGACTTCCATGCGCTGGTTGGTGCTCGGACTTTCACTGCCCGAACCGAACGGTTGACCGGTTGGCGCGACGGCCCATGCCCATCCGCCGGGGCCAGGGTTCCCTGAACAGGCCCCGTCGGTATAGATGTGCATCGCCGTGTGCGGCGCACGGTCGGGCCACTGCATCGCCCGCATGTCGTGGAGTAGTCGTTTGTCGCGCTCGCGCGAGTCGACCCGAGGCGAGGCCGGAGGCAAGTCGTCGAAGGGCAGTTCCATGGGTGTTTCCATCTTGGTTGATGGCGTACCGATGCGCGGACACCCTCGGTTCCTGCGAGACTGCACCCATGATCTTCGACGGTTCCGTCCATCAGCTTCCCGATACCGACCCGGTCGAGACGCAAGAGTGGATGGAGTCCCTCGACGCCGTCATCGATGGCCAGGGCAAGACTCGCGCGCGCTACCTGTTGTCACGTCTGCTCGAACGTGCGCGCGCTAACCAGGTCAGTTTCCCGGCCACGGTGTCAACGCCGTACGTCAACACCATTCCGCGCGAGCAAGAGCCGTGGTTCCCGGGCGACGAATACCTCGAGCGTCGAATCCGCGCCTTCATCCGTTGGAATGCGGCGGTCATGGTGATCCGCGCCAACAGCCGCGCTGAAGGAATCGGCGGCCACCTCTCGACGTTCGCATCGTCGGCATCGCTGTACGAAATCGGCTTCAACCACTTCTTCCGCGGCAAGGACGATGGTCAGGCCGGCGACCACATCTACTTCCAGGGTCACGCGGCGCCAGGCGTCTATGCGCGCGCGTTCCTCGAGGGTCGCCTCAGCGCCGACGACCTCGACCACTTCCGTCGCGAGATCGGCCGCGCCGGACGCGGACTGTCGAGCTACCCACACCCACGTCTCATGCCCGACTTCTGGGAGTTCCCCACCGTGTCGATGGGTCTCGGGCCGATCACTGCGCTGTACCACGCACGATTCAACCGTTACCTCTTGAACCGCAAACTCGACGACACGTCGGCCAGCCGCGTGTGGGCGTTCCTCGGCGACGGCGAATGCGACGAACCCGAAACACTGGGTGCCGTGTCTCTCGCATCGCGCGAGCACCTCGACAACCTCATCTTCGTCGTGAACTGCAACCTGCAGCGTCTCGATGGTCCGGTGCGCGGCAACGGCAAGGTCATCCAGGAACTCGAGGCGTCGTTCCGCGGCGCGGGCTGGAACGTCATCAAGGTCATCTGGGGTTCGAAGTGGGATGACCTGCTTGCCCGAGACGTCGACGGCGTGCTGTTGAACAAGATGAACGACACGGTCGACGGCGAGTACCAGCGCTATTCGGTCGAAGGCGGTGCGTACATCCGCGAAAACTTCTTCGGACCCGATTCACGCCTGCGCCAGATGGTTGCGCACTTGTCGGACGACGATCTCGTCAACCTGCCACGCGGCGGCCACGACTACCGCAAGTTGTATGCCGCGTTCCGTGCGGCGCAGGAGAACCTCGGTTCGGGTCGTCCGACGGCGATCCTGTGCAAGACCATCAAGGGTTGGACACTCGGCCCGGGCTTCGAGGGTCGCAACGCGACGCACCAGATCAAAAAGATGACCACCGACCAGTTGCGCACCCTGCGCGAGCGTCTGCATCTCGAAGACGAGATTCCCGACAGCGCACTCGAAGCCGACGAGCCTCCGTACTACCGACCCTCCGAGCAGAGCGTCGAGTACCAGTACATGATGGAGCGCCGCCGCGCGCTCGGCGGAACGATTCCGAAGCGCGTCGTCGCCAACCGCCGCCCGCTCACCCTGCCGGCGAGCGATTCGTTCACCGAACTGAAGGCCGGCAGTGGCGACCAGGCCGTGAGCACGACGATGGGTTTCACGCGCCTCCTGCGCAGCCTGACACGCGACGAGAACTTCGGGCCCCGCGTGGTCCCGATCGTTCCCGACGAGGCGCGCACGTTCGGTATGGATTCGCTCTTCCGCGAACTGCGCATCTACGCCAGCCAGGGCCAGAAGTACGAACCGGTCGACCACGCACTTCTCATGTCGTACGCCGAGTCGTCGGACGGACAGATACTGGAAGAGGGAATCACCGAAGCCGGGTCGATGTCGTCGTTCATCGCAGCTGGTACCAGCTATTCGACGCGCGGCGTGCCGATGGTGCCCTTCTACACCTTCTATTCGATGTTCGGTTTCCAGCGCGTTGGCGATCTCATCTGGCAGGCGGCCGACGCGCGCACGCGCGGATTCCTCATGGGTGCGACTGCCGGTCGCACCACACTTCTCGGCGAGGGCCTGCAGCACCAAGACGGCCACAGCCTCGTGCTCGCCAGCACGGTGCCACCTTGCCAGGCTTACGACCCGGCATTCGCATACGAAATGGCGGCGATCGTCGAAGAGGGCATCAACCGCATGTACGGGGCAAACCCCGAAGACATCTTCTATTACGTCACTCTCTACAACGAGAACTACGTGATGCCCGCGATGCCCGCGCATGTGACGAACAACGACATCACGCGCGGCCTCTACAAGTTCGCCGACGCTCCCGCAGATGCCAAGGTCAAGGCGTCGATCGTCTTCTCGGGCTCCGCGCACTCCGCTGCGCGTGCCGCGGCCGACGACCTGCTCACTCACTTCGGTGTGGGCGTCGAACTGTGGTCGGCGACGTCGTACAAGATGCTCCGCGAGGAAGCCCTCGAATGCGAGCGCATCGCGCGCCTGAACCCCGACCACCCACCGGCAACGCCTTCGGTTTCAAGGCTGCTCAACAATTCCGCAGGGCCGATCGTTGCGGTCAGCGACTTCATGCGTATCGTCCCCGAACAAGTCGCCCGTTTCGTGACCGATCGTCGTTTCACACCACTCGGCACCGACGGGATGGGACGCAGCGACACACGTGAGGCGTTGCGTCGTCACTTCGAGATCGACACCGCGAGCATCGTGGTCACGGTGCTTCACTCGCTCTGCCAGGACGGCCACGTGCCGGTCGAGACCGTCAGCAAGGCGCTCGCCATGTACCAGCTGTCATCGGGCACGCCCGCGCCGTTCTTCGAACACTGACTAGATTCGCTGGCGATGGGAAACCTCTACATCACGGGCGATGAAGCCGCTGACAAACTTCTGAACGCGAACGGCACTGCTTTGCTGATCGGAATGCTGCTCGACCAGCAGGTTCCGATGGAGTGGGCATTCAACGGGCCCGCGACGTTGAAGAAACGACTTGGTCATCTCAACCCGAAGAAGATCGCCGCGATGGACATCGATGACTTCGTGGCGGTGTGTTGCGAGAAGCCGGCAGTTCACCGCTTCCCTGCCGCGATGGGCCGTCGTATCCATGAACTGTGCGGGATCATCGTCGCCCAGTACAGGAACAAAGGTGAGAACATGTGGGCCGACGTCACCGACGCAAAGGAACTCACCGCACGCCTTCGCGTGTTGCCCGGTTTTGGCGAGGAAAAAGCACAGATCTTCATCGCACTGCTCGGCAAGCGCATGGGCGTGAAGCCACGCAACTGGAAAACGGAAGCGGGAGTCTTCAGTGATGAGAACCCGCGCACCGTCGCCGACATCACATCGCCCGAGACGTTGCTGCTCGTGCGCAGCTGGAAAAAGGCCGAGAAGGCCGCCGACCGCGACAAGCAGTCCCGCCCGCTCAAGAAGGCCGCAAAGACCGCCAAATGACGATCCTCGTCACCGGCGGCGCCGGTTACATCGGTTCGCACACCGTTCGCTCGCTGCGTGAATCCGGTCGTGAGGTGGTCGTGCTCGATTCGCTCGAGTTGGGCCACACCGAATCACTTCTCGGGGCCGAACTCGTCGTTGGCGACATCGCCGACTTCGACCTCGTCTCGAACCTGTGCCGCGAGCGCGGGGTGAAGAGCGTCATCCATTTCGCCGCCTACAAGAGCGTGGGTGAGTCGATGACCGATCCGTTCCGGTACTTTTCGAACAACGTCAATGGTTCGACGATGCTCATCGAGGCAGTCGCCGCTGCGGGGGTCGAACAGTTCGTCTTTTCCTCGTCGGCGGCGGTCTACGGAAGCCCCGAACGCGTGCCCGTGACCGAGGATCTCCCGACGCGACCCGAAAGCGTTTACGCCGAGACGAAGCTGATGATCGAACACGTGCTGCGGTGGGTCGGCGAGACTCGCGGCATGCGCAGCGTGTGCCTGCGTTACTTCAATGCCGCTGGCGCATCGTTCGATTCTCGTATCGGCGAGGATTGGTCTGTAACGACCAACCTCGTACCGATCGTCATGAAGGCAACGCTCGGCGAACGTCCACCCCTTGAAATCTTCGGTCGCGACTATCCCACTCGTGACGGCACGGGCGAACGCGACTACATCCACGTTGTCGATCTCGCCGAGGGCCACGTGAAAGCGCTCGATTACCTCGATGCCGGAAAGCCATCTCTTGCCTGCAACCTCGGAACAGGTAAGGGCAGCACCGTCCTCGAGGTGCTCGCTGCCACCGAGCGCATCTCCGGTCGCGAAGTGCCACATGTGTACTCTCCGCGTCGCGCCGGTGACCCGGCGATCGTCTTCGCTGACCCGTCGCTTGCAGAACGTGCACTCGGCTGGAGGGCCCGACACGGTATCGAAGAGATACTCCAAACCGCATGGACGTGGCACAGCACTCACGTCGACGGCTACTGAGAATCAACCACCCGCGCGTTGGCGGTCGAGCCAGCCGAGGAGGATCGCCAGCGCACGTGGATCATGCCGCAGGCGGTGGCCCGCTCCGGGGATGACCCGCAGTTCGGCTGCACCGTGTGCCTGTGCGAGAACACGGGCGTCAGCTGCGGGAACGCTTTCGTCGTCGTCGCCGTGCAGTACCAACAGGGGCCGCGGAGCAAAGCGGCGTGCCGCGTCGATCGGCCGGAAGCGCCGCAGTTCACGCGTCCATTCGTCGAAGTTCGGCGGGAACCCCGCGCGACGGATCGCGCCGATCTCGCGCGCGTGTTCGAGGAAACGTCGCGGTTGCTCGGCCCAGTCATCGAAGTCGGCTCGGCCGCTCAGCGCGGCACACCCCACGATGCGCGGGTCGTCGGCGGCGACGCACAGCGCGATCGACGCACCGGTGTTCGTTCCCACCAGCCAGACACCATCGACATTGCCAACTTCGACGAGGTGGTCGACCGCCGCACGCAGGTCATCGACCCAGCCCTGCAACGAGAAGTCACCCTCGCTCGCGCCACAACCACGAAACGTGAACGTGAGAGATGCGTAACCAACTTCGTTGGCGACGCGATCGATCAACTGAGGAAATGTTCCGGCCGATTGACGTGCGTCGAGCGGGCCAATTGGAAAGCCATGACAAAGAATGAGACCTCGCAATGGCCCGAGGACTCCGTTCGGACGCGCGAGATAACTGGTGAGACGCAGTCCACCCGACAGGAACGAGTCGTTGCTCGCCATCGTCGAGACGGGAGCATCTTCCCCGCCAGCCATT
>JBEAPO010000067.1:0-4245 GCA_041164425.1 Actinomycetota bacterium | reverse complement strand
TTCTTCACCTGCGTCTTGAACAACGTGTCGGCCTGGGGAGTGAAGAACGCATAGTTCGTACCGGCGTGCAAGACGTCGAGAACCTCCCATGCACCGATGACGACGAGCGCGATCTCCGCGTTCGCCTTCTTCGCCGCATCGGTCCACTTGCCGTCCCAGCCCTGGCACGTGTCGAAGTTCTGCTTGAAGTCGATACCCGAACTGATGCCCGTACCGAACTCGTACACGCCGCAACCCGAGATCGATCCGTTGGAGACGGCGAAGGTCTTTTCGATTCCCGACGGCTGATTGATGGCAAGGGCCTTTGCCTGTGAGTCGCCGACGATCAAGAGTCGTCGCGGGTCGGACAGCACTGGCAAGGTCGTGCTCGGTGCGACGACACCGGGCTGCGTGGTTTCCGTCGGGTCTTCGAGCGGAACGGTCGTGGTTGCGCCGAACACCTCGTCGGGACCTTGGTCCATCGAGATGTCAAGTGGTTTGGTCGCTGCGAGCGCGATGCCGACGCTGACGGTGAGGACGATTACGGCGATTCCGTAACAGGTGGCGGTGACGGCGATGTCACGCCTGTTCTCATTGTCGCGGTCGTTCAGGACCGCTCGCCAGCGAGCGATGACTCCGCCGCGGATCGGCTCTTCGACGAAGCGGTAGCTCGTCTCGGTCACCAACACCGTGATGACCATCGCGACGAAGAAGTTACCTGCGCCGTCGCGGGCGTTGGCGAAGAGGAAGATCGGCCAATGCCACAGGTAGAGGCCGTACGAGCGCTTGCCGATTTCGACGAGCGGACGCGAACCAAGCACGCGCCGCACCGCAACCGCATTCGGGTGCACGGCGGTGGCGACGAGAACCAGCGACGACACCGACACGAGTGCAAGACCGCCGCGGTAGAGGAACGCGCCTTCGACGGTGAGCGACAACGCGAGGAATGCCAGCACCGCCGTACTGACGACCGCTGCCGTCGAGAGGGTGCGCTCGGGGATCTCGGCGACCTTGGCGCGACCGGTCATGGTCCACGGCCGCCACAACAATGCGCCGGCCGCGCCGAGCAACAAGCCCGTCGAACGTGTGAGCGTGGAGAGATAGAGGAAGTTCACGCGGTCGGGGTTCGCCCCGTCGTACAGCACCGCAGTGAGGACCATGATGGCGAGCGCCGTGATGACGAGGGTCTGGCCGGCTTTGGCGCGGCTACGCCGCCAGCGCAACAAACCGATGAAGGCGAACGGCCACAGCAGGTACCACTGTTCCTCGACGGCGAGCGACCAGAGGTGGCGCAACAACGGCGGGTCTTTCGGCGCGAAGTACGGCACGTCGGTGAAGAACACCTGCCACCAGTTGGAGAAGTAGAAGACCGCCGACAGAAAGTCGTGGCGCAGCTGGCCAACCTTGTAATCGGAGAACAACAACGCCCACGCCGACACCATCACCAACATCACAAAGAGCGCGGGCAACAGGCGCCGTGCGCGGCGATACCAGAACTGCTTCAGCGCGACGCTCTGGTTTTCTTCAGCCTCCTCGAGCAACAGCGACGTGATGAGGAATCCGCTGACAACGAAGAAAACTTCGACGCCAATGAAACCGCCCTGCATCCAACTGAACTTGGCGTGGTAGAAGACGACGGCGATGACGGCGAGCGCGCGCAGACCGTCGAGTGCGGGCACGTACCCCATCGACGGTGGCTGGAAGTTGCCGCGCGAGGCGGGAACCGAGAAGTGCTCCTTCATGACCTGCCCGAAGACGTTACGAGAACGAGGGCCAAAACCGTGAGCACCGCCGCCGTGACGTAGGGCCAACCGACTCCGGCGTTGTCGAACATGAAGCCCGCGATGGCGGGACCGATGATCCGCGACAGCGCACCCGCCGATTGCTGCACGCCCAACGCCTCGCCGCGTTTGTCTGGAGCAACCGAATCAGCGACGACGCTGGTGAGCGACGGCGTGACGACACCCTGGCCGAGGGACAGAAGTGCCAGCGCGGCGAACAGCACCACCCAGACGTCGGCGACCGACAGGACAACAAAACCGGCGATCAACACGACGAATCCGGTCGACAGCAACCTCATCGAACCGAACGACTTCGTGAGTGGTCCTATGAGGGCTCCCTGCACGATCACCAGCATCACACCGACGACGAGGAACACCGCGGCGGCCGACCCTTCGGTGAGGGCGAAGCGCCGTTCACCGAACAAAGCGAACGTTGCCTCGAAACCGGCAAAGGCGGACCCTGCGAGCAGCGCCGTCCCGGTGTAACGGTTGATGGCGAAACGACGCCGCGTACGGGTCGATTCGCGTTGTGCGCGCGTCGTGTTGGTTTCTGGAAGGCGGAACCACGCCGCGATCGCATTGCACAGCGCGAATGCCGACGCGAGATAAAACGGCACGTGCGGGCCGCCGAGCGCGGCAAGGCCTCCGAGGGCGGGACCAAAGACGAACCCCACACCGAACGCCGCACCGAGCATGCCGAGCAGTCGTGGACGATCTTCGGGTGAGGCGATGTCGGTGATGGCACTCTGCGCCACCGACACGCTCGCCCCGGATGCACCGTCGATGAAGCGTGCGAGATACAACAACCACAACGCACCAGCGGCGCCGGTAAGGAAACTGCCGACGGCTGTGCCGAGCAACGACACGATGATGACCGGCTTGCGACCGACGCGGTCGGACAGCCGACCGAGAACCGGCGCGAAGAAGAACTGTGCGATCGAGAACATCGAAAAGAGCAGACCTACTTCGAGACCACTCGCCCCGAACCGTTCGGCGTAGCGACCGAGAATCGGCACGACCATGCCGAAGCCCACCATGTCGAGCGCGACGGTGCTCCAGATCGTCCAGAAACCCTTCGGGTAACGCTTCTTCATTCGCGTGTTCGACCCCGGCACGTCACCCGCGACGCACGCGGGTGCCGTCCTTCGTCGTCTCGACGACGTAACCCGCCGCCTGAATCTCTCCGCGCAAGGCATCGGCGCGGGCGAAGTCCTTCGCCGCACGCGCCGCATCGAGTTCGGCGGCCTTGGCGACCATCGCCGGGTCAACGTCGCCGACGTCGTTGATCGTCAGGCCGAACGCGGTGCACATCTCACGTACCGCTGCTGCGAGTGCGGCCGAATCGGTGGTGTTGCCCGCGTCGATGGCGGCGTTCGCGCGGCGCATCGCGTCGAACATCAAGGCGGTCGCGGCTGGTGTGTCGAGGTCGTTGTCCATGGCGGCGCGGAACGCGTCGAGAACACCGACGTCGGCCTGTGCGCCGACGGCGCCGACCCGTGCACAGAACGCGTCGATGCCGGCGAGGGCTTTCACGGCCGCATCGATGTTGTCCTGACCGACGCGCACGGGTGAGCGGTAGTGCGTCTGCAGCAACAACATGCGGTACGCGCGCGGGTCGTACTTCTCGACGAGGTCGAGCAGGTTCGCAACGTTGCCGAGACTCTTCGACATCTTCTCGCCCTCGGCGTCGACGACGAAGCCGTTGTGCATCCAGTGCGCCGCGAATTGCTTGCCCAATGCCACGGCCTGGGCACGCTCGTTTTCGTGGTGCGGGAACCGTAGGTCGGCGCCCCCGCAGTGCAGGTCGAAACCTTCGCCCAGCAATTCCAGGCTCATGACGACGCATTCGCTGTGCCAACCCGGGCGCCCCTCGCCCCACGGCGACGGCCACGACGGTTCGCCCGGCTTGCTGAACTTCCACAGCGCAAAGTCGGCGGGGTGGCGCTTTTCGCTGGCACCCAGAACCTCGCGCTCGCCACCGCCGGCGAGCATGTCCTCGAGTCGCTGGTGGGCAAGCAGGCCGTAGTCGTCGACTGAGGTGACCGACAGGTACACCCCGTCGGACGTGGCGTAGGCGCGGTCGCCCGCAACGAGCGTGGCGATCATGCCGACCATGCTCTCGACGTATTCGGTGGCGTGGGGAACGTCGGTGGGCCGCTCGACCCCCAGTGCCGACATCGCACGGAACCAGACGTCTTCGCACTTGTGGGTGATCTCCTGCCAGGGTCGGTCTTCGCGGTTCGCCCGGTCGATGATCTTGTCGTCGATGTCGGTGATGTTCGAAACCAGCCGAACCTGCACGCCCGACCACGTGAGGTAGCGACGCAGAATGTCGTAGACAAGCGTGGCCCGGCCGTGGCCGAGGTGTGGTGGCCCGTAGACGGTGGGTCCGCATAGATAGATGGAAAGGTGTCCCGGCCGGCGCATCGCAAGGGGCCTGATCCCCTGTGTGGCCGTGTCATAGAGGGAAAGCACGTTCTGACTC
>JBEAPO010000066.1:0-3249 GCA_041164425.1 Actinomycetota bacterium | reverse complement strand
CTTCACCGCCGACGGCACCATAGAAGCCGCCGAGGTGCGCGCCGGTGACGCATGCCCCGAGTGTGGTGCGGCCATGCGCATCGACCGCGGCATCGAAATCGGCCACGTGTTCCAACTCGGCCGCAAGTACGCGGCGGCACTCGACTTGAAGGTGCTCGACCAGAACGGAAAACAGCAGGTCGTCACGATGGGCTCATACGGCATCGGCGTGTCGCGCGCTGTCGCGGTGGTTGCCGAAACCTCACACGACGACCTCGGTCTGTGCTGGCCGCGTGAAATCGCACCGGCCGACGTGCACCTCGTCTCCACAGGCAAGGGCAACGACGACATCACTTCGTTCAGTGAAGGACTCGCGACATCGCTCGAGGCGCAGGGATTGAAGGTGTTGTTCGACGACCGCGTCGGAGTTTCACCGGGCGTGAAGTTCAAGGACGCCGAACTTCTCGGCATGCCGACGATCGTCATCGTGGGCAAGGGTCTCGCCGAGGGCAAGGTCGAGGTTCGCGACCGCAAGTCGGGTGAACGTACCGACGTCACCGCCGACGCCGCGGTCGCCCACATCGTCGCGGCATGCAGGGGTACGAACCGGTGACACGCATTCGCCCCGCGTTGAAGCACTACGACTGGGGCGACACGTCGCTCATCCCCGGACTCCTCGGCCTTGCCTCGACCGGTGAACCCGTCGCCGAAGCGTGGTTCGGTACGCACCCGTCGGGGGAAGCCGCCACCGAAGACGGCACTGCGTTGTCTCTGATCACCGGCCCTCTTCCTTTCATGGTGAAATTCATCGCCGCCGCCAAGCCGTTGTCCCTGCAGGTTCATCCGTCGCTCGCCCAGGCGCGCGCGGGTTACGCCCGGGAAAACGCGGCGGGCCTTGCCCCCGACGATCCGTCGCGCAACTACCGAGACGATTCCGACAAACCCGAACTACTCGTCGCGCTGACGCCGTTCAGTGCACTGTGCGGGTTCCACGATCCGTCGGCGACAGCGGGCTGGTTCCGCGCACGCGGGTGGCCGCAGCTCGCCGACGTGCTCGAGCAACTCGGAGTCGAGGGTTTCGTGCGCGAAGCACTTTCAGGATCTTTACTGTCGGTGCCCGAGAACCTGCCGCCGTGGGCGGCGGCGCTCCGTGAGACGCATCCACACGACCCCGCAGTACTCGTCGCGCTGTTGATGCACTGGGTCGAGCTCTCCCCCGGTGAATGCCTGGCCCTCGAGGCCGGAGTCCTTCACGCCTATCTTTCGGGTTGTGCGGTCGAGGTGATGAACGGAAGCGACAACGTCGTGCGCGCGGGTTTCACGACGAAACACTGCGACCGCGACGAACTCCTGAGCATCACCACGTTCGAAGCGTCACCGAACCCCGTACGTAGGCCCGAATCGGGGGTCTATCCGTCGACGGGTTCGTATCGCCTCGCTGCGCACCCCGCGGGGTCGACGATCCGCGCCACGGAAACGACGATCGTCGTCACGACGACCGGCGCCGCACACTTGTTGCACGCGGGTGAGACGCTCGTGGTCGATGCCGGAACGGCCTACGCCGCTACAGCCGGCACGCCGCACTGATCGCAAGATCCAGCAGACGCTCGCGTGCCGTCGTCTGACTGTCCCAGTGGCGATGGTCCCACTCGGTCGCACTCACGTCATCGCCCGCATACAACAACTGGCCGTAGGTGACGCCGCGGAACGCAGCGGCGGCGAACATCGCCGACGCCTCCATCTCGACGCAGATGCAACCCTGTTCGCGACGTCGGGCGACCTTGGCCGGAGTTTCCCGAAAGAAAGCATCGGTCGTCCATGTGAGGCCGCGATCGTGGGGCACCCCCGCTTGAGTGAGTTCGGTGTCGATTGCAACGAGCGCGTCGGGATGCGGAACAACCGCGTCGTCGACGTGGGCGTAGTGGTGACTCGTTCCTTCGTCGCGCACCGCACCAGTGGGAACGATGACGTGACCGACGTCGAAACCCTCTCGCACGATGCCGGCTCCACCGCAGCCGATGAACTTGCGCGCCCCCAGGGCGATGACACTCTCGAGGATCGCAACGGCCGCCGGTGCACCGACAGGCGTGTTGAACACCGCCACGTCGACACCGCGACAGCGGACGACGTGCACATCGTGGGCACCGTGTTCGAAGGGGATCGAATAGATGGGTGATTGATCCGCGAACCGGGCCCGGAAGACGTCGCCGAACCAGGTGTTCACCGCGCGTTCCGGAAACCCGGGGATTGCACGATGGATCGACGGGTTGATGACGGCGTGGGGGGACGCGTCGAACTCGAAGAGCGGATGAACCGCCGTACCGGCCACGAACGTCAGCCCGCCGTGCGACGGATCTCGACGATCTTCTCCGTCGAGTGGTTCGCGTCGTCGCCCTTTTCCTCGAGAAGCGCCGAGCGGTCCTTGTTGGCCTCGCGCTCGGCGCGAGCAGTGTCGGCGCGGGCGATGGCCGCGTCGGTTCCGTTTTCGTTGATGAACGTGGCCCACTCGACGAGGGCCTCGACCATCTCGTTCTCCGGCACCACTGCGACGTTGCGTCCCTTCACGAACAAATGTCCGCGTTTGTTGCCCGCAGCGATTCCGAGATCGGCTTCACGCGCTTCGCCGGGACCGTTCACGACACAACCCATCACCGCGATTTGCAACGGAATCTCACGGTCGGCGAACGCATCTTGCGCACGGTTCGCGACATCGATGACGTCGATCTCGGCGCGACCGCAGCTCGGACACGCGATGAGGTCGACGTTCTTGCGCTCACGCAGGCCGAGTGACTCGAGAAGTTGCCGCCCGGCCTTGGCTTCTTCGACCGGATCCGCGGTGAGGCTGTAGCGAATGGTGTCGCCGATTCCCTCGAGCAAAAGCGTGGCGATGCCCGCGGTCGCCTTGACGAGGCCACCCGGCAAGGGCCCCGCCTCGGTGAGACCGATGTGCAGCGGGTGGTCGGTTGCCGCGCTCAGCTTGCGGTACGCCTCGACCATGATCGGCACGTTCGACGCCTTCACCGAGATCTTGACGAGGTCGAAGCCGACTTCGTCGAAGTAAGCGAGTTCCTGCATCGCCGATTCGACCATCGCATCGGCGGTGAGACCGCCGTGCTTTTCATAAAGAGCCGGGTCAAGCGACCCGCCATTCACACCGATCCGGATGGGGACATTGCGTTCTTTCGCGGCGGCCGCCACGGCTTTGATGTGTTCAGGCTTGCGAATGTTGCCCGGGTTGAGACGCAGACCGTGTACGCCGGCCTCGAGCGC
>JBEAPO010000065.1:0-7808 GCA_041164425.1 Actinomycetota bacterium | reverse complement strand
AGTCCGAGGCCCCCGATTGCGCCGCACACGGCAATGATCAGGTTCATTGCGCGCCCCATTGGCGAACCGAGACACTCGTCTGCGGCTGATAGCCATGGGCTTCAAGCAGTGCCGCGGTCTTGTCGCGTAGGGGATATGCCCGTCGGCACGGCCCATCATCGGTCGCCGAAAATACCTCGTTTGAAATGATCTGAAGGCCGTCAGTGTCCACGACCTCACGAATCGACCGAACGCGCCGAACACCCGTCGAATTCTCCACGTAGACCACGAAGTGAATGGCGCTCGACACAATCAGATTCACCGTGTCGACCGGCAGACCAGTCGATGCCATCGATACATAGGCCGCGAGCTTCGGAAAAACCGATCGCGTGCTGTCGGCGTGCATGGTGCACATCGAGCCGTTGTTCCCTTGGCTCATTGCCATCAGCATTGGGAACGCCTCGGCGCCACGAACCTCGCCGACTATCACCCGATCCGGATCCATGCGAAGAGCCATCTTCGTGAGATCTGCCATCGTCACGGCACCACGACCCTCGATGTTTGCCACACGCGTCTGCAGCGCGTCGTGGTCGGGATGTCGCTCACCAAACCTCTCGATTCCCAACTCGTAAGCATCTTCGATGGTGACAATCCGCTCGATCGGTGGAACTTCATTCAGAAGTGCCCGAAGTAGTGTCGTCTTCCCTGAACCGGTTCCACCCGCAATGACGATGTTGCGTCGCGCCGAAACTGCAGCGGAGAGAAACGCCCGGATCTCATCGTCGAACATGCCGCGGTCGTGCAATTCGTCGAGCGATGAAATGTCGAATCGGTGACGTCGCACGATCAGGCTCGGATGCTGGGAAATCGCCATCGTCGCAAACAACCGTGATCCGTCTGGAAGCTGAAGATTGAGTTCCGGATTGGCCGCATCGAACCGTTGTTCGTTTCGTACGAGTCGTGTCGCTGCCCGTCGAATCAATTCGACGAGTTCCTCATCGGAATCGACGATTGGCTCCACGCAAGTCCTTGTTCCATTTCGCCACTTGACCCAGACGGGATTAGACCCACGAACGTGGATGTCAGAGATGTCCGGGTCTTCGAGGAGTCGTTGCAGCCTTCCGAGACCGAGGACGCCCGCAATGACCGCATCTGCAATGCGGTCGAAGTCTTCGACATGCAACTCGTATGCAACTGCTCCATCGTCGGGACCCCGATGACGTTCTTCTGCAATGATCGCCCGAGCGATCGCAACCTCGTCATCCATGGACGGTTCGACAATCCCTCGCTGCTGCCGAACGATTCGCTCGTTCGCAAGCTCAGTACGAATTCTCTTCGTGAGAAGATCGCTCAAGTGCGCCTCTGCTTGCGTTCGGCTGGGCAGAAGAGTCACGTAGTTGTTGCTCATGCTCATTGGTTGAGCTCCGAGCTCATTCCAATGAGAGAAATCTTTGAGCGTTGGGCAACTGCCGCCTTGGCGAGAAACTCTGCCGACACTTTGAGACTCACGACGTAGTCGGGATTGTTCTCCGACGGTTGCTCGACATCCCACACCGTGGCGGGCTGATCGAATTCGGTTACGGCGGTATCGGTCGAGAAGCTGGGATCGGGTACGAGGACGATGCGCACCTGATCACCAACAGCGATCGAGGTCGGCACGTCGCCCACCTCAATCCGTAGAGCGACGACCTCCTCACCAACGCCGAGTTCCGGACTGACGTTGAGCGAACCCGGGAGAATCGGACTACCCGCCGGAATGTCGATTACTAGTCGCTTACCCAACAGTTCTGCTGCCTCGCCGGCGCTGGTCATGGAGTTTGCGAACTGTGACGCCATCTCGACGGCAACGAGGTCATCCGCGGCTATTTCGTGACCTCGAACCAGGTCCGTCGCAGCGGCAACAACTTCGACGGTTGCCGTTCGTTTCGTGGCAAGGAGACTGGCCCCCAGCGCACCACCCACGACGAGCGTGAGGCCGAGTGCCAACTCGGGCATTCGCACCGGACGGCGTGCCGAACTGACCCCGCTTGGCATCTTTGATGACCGACGCTGTGTTCGGCCCCGACGCGGAGCCTCGTGCGTCTCTGAATCCCCCAATAAGTCGCGGGACAACGCACTGCGGCGTTCATAGAGGGCGTCCCTCGACCCATCGGGGGAAGTTGTCACAAACCGTTCTGACACGGCTGTTTCCTTCCCCTGAGTGTGTCGTTGTCTTTCACACCCCCTATGTGTGGTCGGAGAAGTAGAACACGGCAAAGGCTCATTTTCAATGCACCCCGCGGAACTCGCGAGACCCTTTGCCCAATAGCCTTTCGGGGTATGAGCGTCACGACCCCGCCCGAGGTGTTGCCGGCCGCCGGTGACCCGTGCTGGTGCGGCAGTGGGCGCAAGTACAAGCGCTGCCACAAGCCCCTCGAGGGCCGGGTCGTGCCGGGGGTCGTCAGCCCGATGCGGTCGGTGCCCGAGGGAATCGTGAAGCCGTCGTACGCCGACACGGGAAACGTGGCGCGTTGGGACGAGCCGAAGATCAAGTCACCTGAAGTCATCGGACGCATGCGCTATGCGTGCGACATGGCGGCAGACATTCTGCGCATGGCAGGCGAAATTCTGAAGCCGGGCATGACGACGGATGACATCGACGTGTTCGTGCACGAGGAAACGGTGCGGCGCGGTGCATACCCAAGCCCGCTCAACTACCACCGCTACCCGAAGAGTGTCTGCACCAGTTTGAACGAGGTCATCTGCCACGGCATCCCCGACTCGACCATGCTTCGCGACGGGGACATCATCAACCTCGACGTCACGTGTTACGTGAACGGCGTGCACGGTGACACCAACGCCACCTTCTTCGTCGGCAACGTCGACGAAGAGAGCAAGTTGCTCGTGCGCATTGCGGAAGAGTGCATGTGGAAGGGCATCGAAGCCGTGGTTCCCGGCCAACCGCTCAGCGACATCGGCAAAGCCATCGAAAACCACGCGAAGAACCACCGCATGGGTGTTATCCGCGCATTCATCGGCCACGGCATCGGCGAACAGTTCCACACCGACATCCAGGTGCTGCACTACTACGACGCGCGGAACTCGATGATCATGCGACCGGGAATGACCTTCACGATCGAGCCGATGATCAGCCTTGGTACGTGGCAACACAAGATGTGGGACGACGACTGGACCGCCGTCACTGCCGACGGCAAGCGCACCGCCCAGTACGAACACACCGTCCTCGTCACCGACTCCGGAGTCGAGGTTCTCACCGCCAACGGCGCCGTTTCGCCCTCGGCGCCGTGGAAGCGGTAGACATTCTTTCGGGGACCCGATGCTCGATCTCGACCGTTACATACCCTTCTCACGCGACGAATGGGCAGACCTGCGCGCCGCGACACCTCTCACGATCCGGGAAAAGGACCTCGAGGCTCTGCGCGGTATCAACGAGAGCATCGATCTCGACGAAGTCGCCGCGGTCTACCTACCGCTCACGCGTCTACTAAACCTCTACGTCAGCGCAACACAAAACCTGCACAAGGTGTCGGCCACCTTCCTCGGCACTATGGCCCCGAAGGTTCCCTACGTCATCGGCGTGGCGGGCAGCGTGGCCGTCGGCAAAAGCACCTTTGCCCGTATTCTTCAGGCCCTTCTCGCGCGTTGGCCAGAACATCCCAAGGTAGACCTCGTTACAACCGATGGATTTCTCTTCCCCAACGCGGTGCTCGAAGAGCGCGGCATCATGAACCGCAAGGGCTTCCCCGAGAGCTACGACACGAAGTCATTGCTGCAGTTCCTGCGTGAACTGAAGTCCGGGCGACCCGAAGTTCTCGCTCCCGTTTACAGCCACGTCGTCTATGACATCATCGAGGGACAAGAGGTTGCGGTGTGTCAACCCGACATCCTCATCCTCGAAGGGCTGAACGTTCTGCAAGTCGGTGTCGAGTCGAATGAATTCGTCTCCGACTACTTCGACTTCTCCATTTACATTGATGCGGAAGAAGACGTGATCCGCGAGTGGTACATCGAGCGGTTCCATGCTCTTCGTCGTACGGTCTTCCAGGACCCGAAGAGTTTCTTCCGTCACTTCGCCGAACTCAGCGATGATGAAGCAACCGAAGTGGCGCGCGGTATCTGGGCCGAGATCAACGGTCGCAACCTCAGCGACAACATCGCACCCACGAAGTCACGCGCATCACTCGTCATCAACAAGGCTGCCAACCACAGAGTGACTGACGTTCAGTTACGCAAGCTGTGAATCAGCGGTGGATGGCGTTCAAATAGTTGTATACGGTGATGCGCGACACCGCCATCGCATCGGCAACATCTTCCACTGCACGCCGCAGTATGAATGCGCCGCGTTCATCGAGCAGACGGATCGCCCGCTGCTTGTCATTGCGTGACAGCTCTTTCAAGTTGCCGCCGAGTTCCTTTTCCACACTCTCGATGAGACGATCGAGCGCGCCGTGCAACGCCGGCATCCGCACCGCGCCGATGACCTCGCCCTCCCACGACAACGGAATGTCACTAGCTCCCATGTCGGAGGGCGGGACGATGGTGGCACCGACTGCGTCGATGATCGGCGCAACGGCCCTCACCAGGGGGTGGTCGTGAGAGGTCATTCGTCCTCGGGTCCGACGTGGATGCTGACGTGTGTCGCGCCGTTCGCGTAGGCGGCGTCGAGTAGCGCTGCCACGACGCGGCCGGCGTCACCGGCGGTGGCGCGCAGGGTCGTGCCGAACGGCCCGAATTCGACCGTTACACCGAGTTTTTCAATTGCCGTCACGGCGGCCGTGACATGCGGGCCCGGCGCGCCCTCGACGAAGGGCTCGATCGTGAATTCGACCGTAACCGTTGTGTTGGGGAGCATGTCCACAGGGTACCGAGCCCTGTTCAGCCACCGAAAAGGCGTGAGCCCAGCAGCGCAAGGCTGTCGGGCAGAAACCGCTCGCGCGACACCAAATCACGCAATTCGGCAGTCGAGACCCAGCGGAATTCGGCTACTTCCCCGTCGTGCGCCTCGACCCCACCGCCATGGCGAACCTCATAGCAACGGGCGATCAGGCTGACTTCAGAGTCGTCGTAGGCGCCCGACGAGACAAACACCGGCTCGGCTACGACCCCCGCTTCTTCGAACAACTCGCGCCGCGCGGCCTCGTCGTAGGACTCACCCGCTGCAACCACACCACCCACCGCGATGTCCCACCAGCCGGGCCAGAGATCTTTGGTGTCACTGCGGCGGTGCACGAGCACACGACCTTCCAAATCGCGGACGAGTATGAACACTGCGCGGTGTCGCAACACATCACGTCGCATCACAGTCCGCGAAACGGTGTCAATGATCCGATCGTCGGAATCAACGATGTCAACCAGCTCTTCGCGACCGTCCGGCACCACTACGAAAGTGTGCCACGATGGGTCGATGTCGGCAGATGCGCTGATTGAAAAACACGGCTCGAGCAATGAACTGCGCGACCAAGCCCGCGGACTACAGGACTCGGCGGTCGCTCTGCGGCGGTCGTTGCACCAGTACCCCGAGGTGGGCAACGACCTGCCGACGACGCGCGAACAGGTGCTCACCGCGCTCGACGGGTTGCCCCTCGACATCACCCTGCACAAAACGACGAGCGGCATCGCTGCTCTGCTCACTGGTGACAAACCCGGCCCGACTGTCCTGCTACGCGGCGACATGGACGCACTGCCCATGCCCGAAGACACCGGTCTCGACTTCGCGTCGAAGAACGGCGACATCATGCACGCGTGCGGGCACGACACGCACACGAGCATGCTCGTTCACGCGGCACACCTGTTGTCCGAACGCAAGAGTGAGATTCCAGGTCGGGTGCTCTTCATGTTCCAACCGGGTGAAGAGGGCTATCACGGTGCGAGGTACATGCTCGAAGAAGGTCTCCTCGACTTGCCGACACCGAAAGACGGAACCGAATCACCGATCACGGGTGCATTCGCTTTGCACATCTCGACGGCGCTACCCGTCGGCATGGTCGGTATCAAGGGTGGGCCGGTCATGGCGTCGAGCGATCGTCTGACGATCGTGGTGAAGGGCGCTGGTGGGCACGCGTCCGAACCTCACCGCACGAGCGACCCCGTGCCTGTCGCCTGCGAAATCGTGCAGGCTCTGCAAACGATGGTGACACGACGTATCGATGCATTCGACCCGGCGATCGTCACGGTGACGAAGATCAATGCCGGTACGGCCTCCAACGTGATTCCGGAAATCGCCACGGTGGAAGGAACCATTCGTGCGGTGAGTGCAAAAACTCGCAGCAAGGTGCACGAGCTCATCGCGCAAGTCGCTTCGGGCATCGCGGCTGCACACGGCATGAGTGCCGAAGTCGACATTCCGCTCGGCTACCCCGTCACGGTGAACGACCATGGTTTTGCAGGATTTTCCAGCGACATCGCCACCGCGGTCCTGGGCGACCGTAAGGTGGTGCAACTACCCCACCCCGTCATGGGTGCCGAGGATTTCAGTTACGTACTCGAACGTCTCCCAGGCGCGATGATGTTCCTCGGCGGCACACCTCCCGACAAGAACACGGCGACGGCGGCACCGAACCACTCGAACCGAGTGATGTTCGACGAGGACGCGATGGAAGTCGGCGTCTCGCTCTACGCGGCGATGGCACTGCGCCACCTCGGCGTCAGATTGTCTTGACTCTCACTTCACGACGAGCGCGTTCGGCGGTGACGCAACGCCCGACGGCAGGTTCAGCGGCGCCGATGTGAAGAAGCCCGTGTAGCGACCGTCAACTGCACAATCATCGGCGAGCTGGTCGAGCACGAACATCTCGCCGAGTGGCAGGCCGAGCATCGGCAGGAACAACGTGTGGGTGAAGATCTCGTGCATGCGACGACGATCGGCGCGCACCTCGGCGTTCTCTTCTGCTGTTCGCAGTGCGCCTGGTGGCCACACTTCGACCGCGGGGTTGTCGGCAGCAATTGCGGCAATGTGCATGTCCCACAGAACCTCGGCGGTTCGCTCGTCGGAACGCAAGCCGGGTGTGCGCAGTTCGCTGACCACGGCCATGCGCTCGCGCACCTCGCGGGGCTGACGTTCGTACCAGCCGATCCAGCCGGTGCGCACCAAAAGGATGTCACCCTCTTCGAGCACCGTTCCCTGGTGTGCAAGACACTCGAGCAGTTCGTCAGCCTCGATCGGATCGGACGAGTCGTGCCGGATCGGACGACCCACCGCTTCGCGCCAGCGCGCAACGTCACACAACACGGCACGCCCCGCGATGCCACGTTGTGCCCAATGGTGCACGCCGTGCTCGTCGTCAGCAACACCACCGAAGTGTCCGGTTCCCTCTTCGTCGGTCTGTGCGGCGAAGTTACGGATGTGGCGGAAACCGTCCCACTGGCTCGACGACTGCGTGTTCCAGTTGTGCAACACGTCGTCGTGACTGACCGCCCGCTCGTCGCCGGTGACCTCGTGGCCGAAGGGGTTGCGACCAAACAGCGGCGGGTCGGGCTTGCGCATGTCCCAATTCATGGGAAACACGCGACCCGTGGCCACGAGGCGTGCGGCCGCGGCAACACGCTCGGGTGTCAGCAGGTTCAGACATCCGAAGTACCGGGCATCCCCCTCCCACAAGTCCCATGCAGCGGGCAGGCCGCCGCGACGGGGCAAATCGCGGTACGCGGGCAGGTTGCTCTTCGTCATGACCGAGACCGTACCCGCCCTGTACGGTGGCGTTTTCATGGGGAACGCAGGGGGCCAGAGCACGGGAGAGCGGCCGATCAGCGGACTCCGCGTGCTCGACTTCAGCCGCGTTCTGACGGGCCCTCACGCGACGCGGATGCTCTGCGACCTGGGCGCCGAGGTC
>JBEAPO010000064.1:0-13065 GCA_041164425.1 Actinomycetota bacterium | reverse complement strand
ACCTTGCCGAGAGATGTGCGGGGGAGTGATTCGACGATGATCAACTGTCGTGGCGCGCAGTGGCGCGGAAGAGTTTGTGCGACGAAGTCTCGAATACTTTCCAGCGAGAGCGCTTCGCCGTACGACGGGACTATCCACGCGACAACGCGTTCGCCCCACTCGGCGTCAACCACTCCGGCAACGGCGCACTCGACGATGAATGGATGGGCCGCGAGAACTCGCTCGACGGCGTCGGGCCACACGTTTTCGCCGCCGGTGATGATCATGTCGCCGCGACGTCCTTCGACGTGCAAGAAGCCGTCCTCGATCCGACCGACGTCATCCGTGTGAAGCCAACCCTTGTCGTCGACGGCAGGTGGCTGATCTGGGTTGCGATAACGCGACATGATCATCGGGCCGCGCAAGAGGATCTCACCGTCGGAGGCTACCGCGACCGTCACGCCGGGTATGGGGCGACGGTTGTAGACGATTCCACCGCATGATTCGGTCAGTCCGTAGGTGACGGTGACGTTGTCGGGAACCGTGGCCGGTGGTCGCGCACCGCCGAGAAGAATTTTCCGGAACACCTGCGCCTCGACGCGCGCGAGGGCCGTGGCGACCAGGGAGACGTGCGACGCACCGCTCGCGGCAACAGCCGCGGCGTCGAAAGAGTCGTGGATCGTGAGGGCCGCTCCGGTGTGCCAGGCCCGCGTGACGACACCGAAGCCCCCAATGTGGGCGAGCGGGAGACACGCCAGCCAATGGGCTTCTGCACCCGATCCAAGGGCGGCCGACGTGGCCAGGGATGCCGCGAGAAGACCTGAGTGCGTGTGAACGACGCCCTTAGCGTGGCCGGAGGTTCCACTTGTCGCCACGACGAGCGCATCGCCCTCCAGCATCGGCTCGGCTCGAGTATCGAATGCGCTGCGATCGACCTCTTCGACGACGGCATGCACGCCGAGCCTTCGCATGAGGTCGCGTCGTGACCCAATAGGCAGACGCTGGTCGACGATGAGGACAGCGTTGCCCGCGTCCCATTCGCGGCGGACGTGTCGCGCGACTTCGTTTGCCGAAGTCAGATCGAGAGCCACGAGTTCGCGCACTCGTACAGCGTAGGGTGGCTGTCGTGAACCTGTGGATAGCCGGTGCGCGACCGAAAACATTGCCTGCGGCAGTCGTGCCCGTGGCCGTCGGCCTCGCAGTCGCCGCTGGTCGTCCCGATGTGCGTTGGTGGCTGGGTGCTCCCGCACTCGTGGTCAGCCTTGCGTTGCAAGTCGGCGTCAATTACGCCAACGACTACAGCGACGGTATACGCGGCACGGATGACACACGGGTGGGCCCGCTACGACTCGTGGGGTCGGGTCTGGTCGAGGCACGGAAAGTGAAGTTGGCGGCGTTTGGGGCGTTCGCCGTGGCCGCTGCGGCCGGGCTCGTCATCGCACTGGCAACATCTTTGTGGCTGATCGTCGTTGGTGTGGCAGCCATCGCGGCTGCTTGGTTCTACACCGGTGGAAAGAATCCCTACGGCTACATGGGCATCGGTGAGGTATTCGTTTTCGTGTTCTTCGGTCTCGTCGCAACCATGGGGTCGACCTTTGCGGTGGCGGAGTCGTTGCCGAGCCTTGCATGGTTTGCGAGCGTGCCGGTGGGCTGTCTGGCATGCGCGCTCTTGGTGGTCAACAACTTGCGCGACATCCCGACCGACGAAGTCGCCGGGAAAAGAACGCTTGCGGTTCGACTGGGTGATGCGCGTACCCGCAGGTTCTACGTGTTGTTGTGCGTCGCATCGGCCGTGTTCGTCGTCGTTGCCGGTGTCCAGCGTCCTCTCGCCGTGGTTGGTCTGCTCGGCCTCGCAGCTGTCGCGCCCGCTGTCGCGACGATCCGTGGCGGAGCGATGGGGCGCGATCTGGTTGCGGTTCTCGGATCGACCGGGCGCGCGCAAATGTTGTTTGGTCTCGCCTTCAGCGTCGGACTCGTGATCGGCGCCTGAGTCAGCGCAGGAAGGCACTCAGGAGGGCCGCAAAGTCGCGGGGTCGTTCGAACGGGACGGCATGCCCGGCCCCCGGAACCTCGACGTGGCGCGCGTTGTCACCGATGTGGCTCGCGAGGCGCTGACCCAGAGCGGCGAACTTTTCGTCACGTTCCCCCGTGACGATGAGCACGGGCATGTCGAGCGTTTCGAGCCTGTCCCAGAGGGGCTCCTGTGTCCCGGTGCCCGACAACTCGAGACTGCGGGCGAGGCCCTCGGCGGTGTTCGATGCGCGAACCTCGGCATCGTGGCTCGTGATGGTGAGTGTTGCGAACATCGGCTGCGAGAGCCACTCGGTGAGGAAAGTGTCCAACCCGACGTCACGAAGGTGTGCCGCGAGCGCGATATCGGCTGTGCGACGCGTCGTTCGTTCGGATTGATCGTCGATGCCCGCCGTGGAACTGCAGAGAACGAGATGTGACACGAGACCCGGGTGCGCAAGGGCGAGATGGAGCGCGACGCGGCCTCCCATCGAGTAGCCGACGTATGCCCCGCGTCCGTAGATAGCGGCCATCGCGTCGGCAGTGGTCGGTAGATCGCTGGCCTCGGACGACGCGCTGCCGTGGCCCGGGAGATCCGGGGCGTCGATTGGCGCACGCGTCGTGACGGCCTCCATGACCGGCACCCAAATGGCGCCGCCTTGGGTGAACCCGTGCAGGAGAACGACTCGTCTGGGAATCATTGGGCAGTAATCATCGGGGGTGAATCATGGTCGACGCGTTCTATTCGCCGGCGAGCGACTTGTCGTGCATGCGGCGCAACGCACGGACGAACACGTCGACGTCTTGTGCGCCCGGGATCGCCCATTTGCCGTCGATGACGAAAGTGGGTACAGCGGTGATGCCGAGATCACCGGCCTCGACAATGTCACGGCGCACTTCGGCGTCGCCCTCGTCGGAGTCGAGCCATGTGACGGCAGTGTCGCGTGGAATTCCTGCCGCTGCCGCAGCAGCCATCAGCACAGCGTCGTCGGCCACATTTTCACCGTTGGTGAAGTAGGACTCGAGGAGGTGTTGCTTCATCGCCCTCTGCGCGACAGGTCCGTGATGGACGAGGGCGAGGTGCATCATCCTGTGGGCGCGGAGGGTGTTCGCGCGCACGGCCTTTTCCATGTTGAAAGTGATGCCGGTCTCGGCAGCGACGCGCGTCACATGGGCGAGAATCTTCTCGGCTTTGTCCGGACCCCCGAACTTCTTCGCATAAGCCTCGGCAACGGGGGACGCGCCACCCACAGGTGCACTCGGATCGAGTTGAAAGGGTCGGAACGTCACCTCGAGGTCGAGATCTGTACCCTCATCTGCAAGGCTCTGAACGGCGTCCTCGAAACGTTTCTTGCCGATGTAGCACCACGGACACACGACATCCGACCAGATCTCCACTTTCATGACTCACACGATAGACCCCCATCCGACGGCTGATGCTCAGGCCACCTTTTGCGCGACATTGGTCGACGAATGGGTGCGCTTGGGTGTGAAGTTCGCGTTCATCGCTCCCGGTTCGAGGTCGACGCCGATGGCGCTCGCGCTTGTCGAAGACGGTCGCATTCGCAGCGAGGTGTTCATCGACGAGCGTGGCGCCGCATTCGCAGCACTCGGGTGCGCTCTCGTCAGCGGAACTCCCGCCGTCGCTCTCTGTACCTCAGGAACAGCCGCGGCACACTTCCACGCTGCGGTTGTCGAGGCGCACCTTTCCGCCGTGCCGATGATCCTCTGCACGGCCGACAGACCGCCGGAGCTGCGCGACGTCGGTGCGGCCCAGACCATCGACCAGACCTCTCTCTACGGCACGTCGGTGCGGTGGTTCCACGACCCCGGCGTCGCCTCGTTCGATACCGCTCACACGTGGCGTGCCCTCGCCAACCATGTGGTCGCTCGTACGACGGGTCCGGTTCCCGGTCCCGTACACCTCAACCTTCCGTTTCGTGAACCGCTCGTCGGCAGGGTTGTCGACATGCCTCCGTCACGTGCACACGATGGTCCGTGGTCCGGCCATATGCACGCGAAGTCGTTCCTCACGGACTGGGAGATCGGCGATCTCGCGCATCGCCTCGCAGGACGTCGGGGAGTGATCGTCGCGGGTGACCCGGGATGCGGATACGCGATCACCGCCTATGCGGCTGCGTCGACGGTCCTCGCATCGGTGTTGAATTGGCCGCTTCTCGCCTGCCCCCGCAGTGGTGCGCGAGTCGAAGGTGGCAACATCGTCAGCCACTTCGATGGGATCGTTCGTTCGCCGATGGCGGCAAAGGTTCTCGCACCTGAGGTCGTCCTCCGGCTCGGGGCGCCACCTGCGTCAAAGGTGCTCGGGCAGTGGCTGCGGTCCGTCGGTGCGGAGCAAATCGTGGTCCACTCACCCGGTACGTACCATGACCCCGATCACGTGGTCGAGGTGCACATCGAGGCCGACGTTGCCAACACGGTCGACCGTCTGACGACCGCCGCGGCGACAATCGTTGCCGGGTTGCCAAATGACCGACAGATGACGAAGTGGAGTCAAACGTGGCGCCGGGCCGAGGAAGCGGCCGAGGCGGCAATAGTCTCGACGTTGTCGGTCGGGCCGCTGCTCGATCCGCACGTCGCGCGCGAAGTGGCTGCATCCGCCCGAATCGTCGTCGCCAGTTCGTCGATGCCGATACGTGACATCGAGTGGTACGCGCCGACCGGCGACGGCCTGTTGGTGTATGCGAATCGCGGAGCGAACGGCATCGATGGCGTGATGGCGACCGCCATCGGCGTTGCAAGTGAACTCGGTCGTGTCACTGCCTTGGTCGGCGACGTTGCGTTCGTGCACGACCTGTCGTCGTTGGCGTTGCTCGCTTCGCGCGGTCTCGACATTCGCATCGTGGTGACGAACAACGACGGAGGCGCGATCTTTTCTTATCTACCGCAGGCGGTTTCGGTGAAACCCGTGACCTTCGAAAAGCTCTTCGGTACGCCCCACGGCACGGACATCGTTGCCGTTGCCAGCGGCTTCGGATTGCCGGTCGACGTTCCGCGCGACGTCGACGCACTTCGAATCGCACTCACCCAGCCTGGTCCTCGCGTGATCGTCGTCGAAACCGACCGTGCCGAAGACCATGCCGTCCACGGGCGGTTGAATTCTGCGATCAGCGAGGCAGTCGACGCGGCACTTTCTTCGGGCGGAGATTCCTAGGGCCGCACAAGAGCCGAGAGCATGGCTTGGAACTTCGCCTGGGTTTCGGCGAGTTCTGCGAGGGGCTCACTGTCGGCCACGATGCCGCCGCCTGCGAAGAGGCGAGCGGTGGTGCGGTCAGGCGAGAATGCCGCGCAACGAATGGTGACGGCGAACGTTCCGTTTCCCTGTGCATCGCACCAGCCGATTCCGCCACCGTAGAGACCCCGGTCCATGCCCTCGACTCGTGAAATCAGTTCGACGGCTGCTTCGCGTGGATGACCGCCGAGGGCAGGGGTCGGGCACAGCAGACGGGCGAGGTCGGTGACGTGGACGGGGGCGCTGAGATGCCCCTCCACCCTCGTTCCGAGATGCTGAACGTTCGCAACCGCCACCACCGATGCTTCGGGCTCCCAGTCGAGATACGAGCAAAACGGCAGGAGGGTGTCGTGGACCATGTCGACGACGACCCTGTGTTCAATTTGGTTCTTTTCGCTCGCGAGAAGCGCGGCGGCGAGTCTTTGGTCGGACGCCGGATCACCCGTGCGCGCGGTCGTGCCGGCAAGCGGGTTGCTGCGGATGGTGTGTCCGTCGACTTCGACCAACAGTTCGGGTGACGCCCCCACGAGTCCCTTGAAGCTGTAGCGGTAGCTCGAGCCGAACGAGGCCTTCAGCCGCAAGAGCACTGCATGAAGATCGATCGGTTCGTTCGACGACACCGCGATGTCGCGTGCGATGACCGCCTTCGTGATGTCGCCACGGCGCACCGCGTCGCGGGCGGCCGCCACGGCGCTGAGATACACGTCGACGTCCGTGACCGGAGCGACATCGAAGCGCGTAGCTCTTGGTTGGGGTGCGGTCGAGCGCAGGTCACTTGCTTCGCCGATGGCCCGCAACAACAGTTTCTTCGCCGAATCAGCGTCGGTTCCAACCACAATGATGTGCTGCTCTCCCGTTGGCAGCCTGACGAAACTGATGGTCGGCACGACAAAAGTTCCCGCCGAATCGGGGCGAAACGGAAACACGCCCATTGCCCGGGGTGGCAGCGATCCCGGCGCAGCCTTTATCCCGCCAAGAAACGATGCGATGTCGGTCGACGGAATCTCGGCGGTCACTCCGCGCGCAGCGAGGCCGACACCGTCACGCACGAAGAGAAAGCCGTCGCCACGGGCGAAATCGTTGAGGTCGACGGACTCCTCGAAGCGTTGGCTACAGGAGTGCAGAGTCGTCATGCGTCGCGGGTCCCCGTGAGCAGCTGGGTGAGTCCACCGCTCAGTTGCTCGTGCACGGCGTCAGCGAAGCCTGCCATTCTCAGCTTCTGGATCAGCACCTCGCGCGAGGGCAAGTAGGCGACGCTCTTCGGCAGGTACCGATAGGCGGGGCCGTCGGACAACACGGCTCCGATCCTGGGCACGATCTTGCCGAAGTAGATGTTGTTGCCGAAACGAACGATCGGATTGTGTGGTACGCCCACGTCGAGAAGCGCGATGCGTCCACCGGGCCGGACCACTCGAGCGAGTTCGGCGAAGAATGCATCGAGGTCGACGAGGTTGCGCAGCGCGAAGCCGCACGTTGCGCCGTCGACCGAGCCGTCAGCAAGAGGAAGCCGAAGAATGTCTGCTTGGGCCCGTGGTTCGCCGCTGCGGTCCGCGCTGAGCATTCCGAAGCTGAGGTCAAAAGAGATGGGGGCGAGTCCACGGCGTCGCAGGTCGATGCAGAGATCGCCGGTTCCCGAGGCGAGGTCGATGACGGTGGACCCCGGTATGAGCCGCAACGTGCGAACGGCACGTCGCCGCCACCGAGTATCGAGGCGGAACGTCATGATGCGGTTGACGAGGTCGTAGCGCGGGGCGATCGTGTCGAACATCGTCCGCACGGCCCGGACTTTTTCTGCACCCTCGGGGAGGCGTCCGTCCGGCATCGACACGAGTGCAGGTTAGGAGCGATTCTGGTTGCCGCCCACTTGTGCTCGGGGCAAGAATGGGACCGCGCCGGAAACCGGCGGGTTGGGGGTCAACAGATGATCGATTTCAGTTTTCCGCAGGATGTCGAAGACATTCGATTGAAGGTGCGTGCCTTCATGGACGAGTCCGTACGACCGGCCTGGGAAGCCATCGACCAGAACGACCGGTCACAGGTCGTGAAGACGATTCTCAAGTTGAGAAAGGAAGCCCGCGAAGTTCGCGAGTTGTGGCTTCCGCACATGCCCGAGGAATGGGGCGGCATGGGTCTCGGTCCCACGGCGATGGCTGCCGTCTCGGCTGAAGCCGCGAAGGTCGGCATCGGTCCATTCGTCTTGAACGCTCAAGCCCCCGACGAAGGCAATCAACACACACTGCTGCACTGGGGCACGCCCGAGCAGAAGGAAAAGTATCTGCGCCCGTTGTGCGAGGGGACTGCGCGCTCGTGCTTTGCGATGACGGAACCCGAAGTCGCCGGTAGCGACCCGACGCTCATCAAGACTTTCGCATACAAAGACGGCGACGAATGGGTGATCAACGGTCACAAGTGGTTCATCTCCGGCGCACGCGGCGCAAAGTTCGCCATGCTGATTGCCCGCACCGAGGAAGATCCCGACATTCCGCAGGCGGCGAACAGTTGCTTCATCGTCGACCTGCCAAGTGAGGGTTGGAACATCGTGCGCGACGTACACACGATGTCCGGCGGCCACAACCACTGTGAGATCCTGATCGAGGACCTTCGCGTGCCCGCGGCGAACATGTTGGGTGGCCGTGGTCAGGGTCACCTGCTCGGGCAATATCGCCTCGGTCCGGCGCGTCTGGCGCACTGTATGCGCTGGATCGGCCAGGCCGAGATCGCTCTTGATTTGATGGTGAAGCGCTCACTCGAACGTTATTCGCACGGCTCCTACCTCGCCGAGAAACAGGGCATCCAGTGGATGATTGCCGACTCGACGATGGAGCTCTACCAGTGCAAACTCATGGTCCTCCACGCGGCCTACAAGATCGAACACAAAATGGACTTCGTCGCCGAAGTGTCGATGGCCAAGCACTTCGTGGCCAACAGCCTGTGGCGAATCATCGACCGAGCAATCCAGGTTCACGGAGCGCTCGGATACTCCACCGACACTCCGCTCGCCGGAATGTTGCAGCAAGCACGGTGGAGTCGCTTCGCGGACGGAGCTGACGAGATTCACCAGATGCGCATCGCACAGCGCACGATCGCGGCTTACAAGGATTTCGGGTCGACGAAGAAAGCAACAGGGGAGTTGCCACTCTAGGGTGGCGGTCATGTCCGCTCACCCGCTCCACGACAACGGCAAACCGATATTCGGGGTTTTCATGCCCCAGGGTTGGAAGATGGAACTCGTCGACGTGGTCGGCGATGCGGAGAAGTGGAACGTCGCCGTGGACGTGGCGTTGCGAGCCGAACAATTGGGTTTCCACTCGATCTGGGTGTACGACCACTTTCACAACGTGCCGAGGCCCGCGCACGAGGCGGTCTTCGAATGCTGGACGACGATGGCTGCGATCTCTCAGCGCACCACCCGCATCCGTCTTGGCCAGATGGTCGGGTGCAACAGTTACCGGAACCCGGGCCTCTTGGCGAAGATCACCTCGACTCTCGACGTCATTTCCGGCGGCCGGCTCGAATGGGGCATCGGTGCGGGTTGGTACGAGAACGAGTACCGGGGGTACGGGTTCGAGTTTCCGAAGCCGAAGGATCGCATCGGCATGTTGCGAGAATCGGTCGAGATCGTGAAATCGATGTGGACGAACGTGGAAACCACCTATGACGGCAAGTACTACAAAACCGTCAGAGCGAACTGCGACCCGAAGCCGCTGCAAAAGCCGACACCCCCCGTCTGGATCGGTGGCGGTGGTGAACAGTTGACGCTGCGGGTCGTTGCCGAGCACGCGGACTGTTCGAACTTCGGCGGCAAGCCCGAGGAGTGGGCACGCAAGCGTGAGATCCTGAAGGGCCACTGCGTCGCCGTCGGCCGCGACGAAGCCGAGATCCGCAAGACGTGGTCGCCGGAAGTCTTCATTCGGTCGACCGAGGCGGATCTCGCTCAGCGCAAGAAGGGCGGCCTGTGGGGTGATTCGTTCGAGAACTGGCGCGACAACAACCTCGTCGGGACTCCCGAACAAGTCGCGGAGAAAGTCGCGACGTACGTGAAACTGGGTTGCACCGGTTTCATCCCGTGGTGCGCGGACTATCCCGACACAGAGACGATGGAGCTTCTTGCGACCGAGGTCATGCCGGAATTCGCCTGATCGAACCGGGTCGTATCAGATGCGGTTTCGTTCCGGAGTGTTATTGCTTCAGACGTAGTAACGGAAGATGATTTCGGCGACGCACGACGGCTTGGCTGCGCCCTCGACCTCGAAGGTCACTTCCATGGTGACCTGGGCTCCGCCCGCCACGTCGTCGACCTGCACCAACTTGGCGCCGGCACGCAGTTTCGACCCGACCTGGACGGGCGACATGAAGCGAATCTTGTTCGCGCCGTAGTTGACGCCCATCGAGATGCCACCCACGGTGAAGATCTCGGGCAGAAGAACCGGCCCAAGGGACAAGGTGAGGTAGCCGTGGGCGATGGGGGCGCCGAACGGACCCGACTTGGCGCGCTCGACATCGACGTGGATCCATTGGTGGTCACCGGTTGCCTCGGCAAACTGGTTGACCCGCTCCTGGGTGATGGTCATGTAGTTGCTGTAGCCGAGATGGTTGCCGACGGAGGATTTGAGACCGTCGATGCCGTTGATCACTGTTGCCATACCTCACATTCTCACACGTTCGGACGACCTTCGTGAAAACGGATGTAGGCGGTGTCAGCGGTACCAGATCTTTTGGTGTTGTCTGCTGTGGGGATGGAGCAGCAGGGCACACAACGCGACCTCGAAGATCGCGTTCAGGGTGCTTCCGCCCGTGAGCTTGCGGTAGATACCGATCGAACCGGGAAGTTGCCGGTCGATGTCGGAATACGCGATGAACCGGAATACGAACGGTGAGAACGAAGCAACCACCGCCAGCTTCCAGCCGAGCCTGCGGTCGTTGGCCATCAACCATCCACCGCCCGCATGCAAGGCAACGACGGCGACGCCCAGGATGACGCCCCATCCGTACTGTGCGCGGAAATAGCCCAGATAGTCGCTCGTGTCTACGACGTCGACCAACAGGAAGAAACCGTTGAGGTAGAGCAGCCACGTTGCGATCTGCAACGTCTGGGGCTGCATCCTGTCGAACCAACGCCGAGGGTTGAGGGGCGAGTGTCCGGATGCCATGCGTTTAGTCTGTCATTCGTGACCACCGGCCGCCGTGCATTCCGATTCAGTGTGATGTCCTCGGGTGCCTCTGATGCAGAAGCGTGGCGTCGGCTGATCCAGCGAGTCGAATCCGACGGATACGACATGGTGCACATGCCACAGCACAGGGGAACCAAGGGCTTTTCGCCGCTAGTTGCACTCGGCTTCGTTGCGTCGTATTCCTCACGGCTACATCTTGGAACGTTGGTTCTCGACAACGAGTCCGTGCACCCTGCAATCGTCGCGCGCGATGCGGCGACTCTCGATCTCCTGAGCGGTGGCCGTCTCGAACTCGGAATCGGTGCGGGATGGCTCGAGGCGGATCATGCATCGATCGGCCAGGATTTCGCTGCGGTCGGCGTTCGGATCGAACGTCTCTCCGAAGCCATCGATGTCTTGCGTACCTGTTGGTCGGGCGAAACTGCGAATTTTGATGGGGTGCACTACGTGCTGCGAGATGCACCGAACGACCCGAAACCTGCCCGCGCCGGTGGGCCGCCGATTCTCGTCGGTGGTGGGGGCAAGCGCGTTCTCTCGTTGGCCGCTCGGAAAGCCGACATCGTGTCGTTGGTGCCCAACATGTCGGCAGGGCGCGTTGGTCGGGAATCCGCGGCGAATGCGACCGGGGCGGCAACCTCGGAGAAGTTGGCCTGGGTGCGAGAGGCGGCGGGCGATCGCATTGGCCGAATCGAGTTGCACACGAATCTGACGAACGTGTTCGTTACCGACGACCGGATGGCGACGATGGAAAAGGTGGCGCGTGGGTACGGACTCGGCGATCCGGCGCAGGCGCTCGAGATTCCCCACGTTGTGATCGGAACCGTTGCACAATGCGTCGAGCAGTTGCTCGAGCGGCGGGAGACCACCGGCATCAGCCATTACACGGTCTTCGAGTCGAACATCGATGCGTTTTCTCCGATTCTCGCGGAACTTGTCGGTCGATGAAGTCGGGGCTCGTCGCGGTGGTCGGTCGACCGAATGTCGGCAAGTCGTCGCTCGTCAATGCAATCGTTGGCAAAAAGGTGTCGATCGTCTCCGACAAACCCCAAACCACCCGCCGACGGATTCACGGAGTTGCCACCCGCGCCGAGGCGCAGATCGTCTTCGTCGACACACCGGGCCTTCACAAGGCGGTCACCGCGCTCGGTGACCGAGTCAACGCGACGGCGATGGCGAGCGCCGTCGATGTCGACGTGGTGGTGATCGTGTTCGACGCGAAAAATGGCTTCGGCAAGGGCGACGAATGGGTGGCTGCAAACGTTCCGATCGACCGATCTGCGACCAAATTGTTCGTGGTAGCCAACAAATGCGATGCGGTTTCTCCGGAGAGAATTCTCGCTGAGCTTTCTCGATCGAGCGTGTTGGGTGCCGATGAGTACTTTCCGGTGTCCGCGCGCACAGGAAAGGGTCTCGATGCTCTGGCGGATGCGCTTTACGGGTCGCTTCCCGAGGGTCACTGGTTCTATCCCGCCGATGCATTCGGAGACGTGACCGACGACGAGTGGGTCGCCGAACTAGTTCGCGAGGAACTCCTCCGTTTGACTCGCGACGAACTGCCGTATTCGATCGCAACTCGGGTGACGGAATGGGAGTGGCCGCGCGTTCGTTGCGAGATCGTGGTCGAACGCGAGAGCCAGAAAGGCATGGTGATCGGACGTGGCGGGTCTCTCCTGAAAGAAGTCGGTGAAGCCGTGCGACGTCAGATGGCGGCGGGGGCATTCCTCGAATTGCGCGTCGTCGTCGACAAGGATTGGCAGCGCAAACCCGCGCGTATCGAACGACTCGGTTATTGAAGAAGCACGGTTCGCGTCACGGACCATCGTCGCGGATAACACCCGGCGAGACGAGCATCGCGTAGTCGTCGTAGGCGACGGCTTCGTCGGCTCGGGCGAGTTCGCCCCCGCCGCGTGGCACTGCTTGAGGCTCGCCGTCGACACGGAACTCGACCTGGCCGACCCCCGGTCGCGAAGTGAGCGTGAGCACGATCTGGGCGATCGCGAGGGGCTGATCGATGGGTGAAATTTCCGTGAGCAACGTCTCCGAGACGTCGACCGTGGCTATACCGCGTTCGACGGTGACGGTTGCTTCAAAGTTCCTGGGTATCGCACTGCGAACGTCGGGCCCGAAGGCACTCGCCGGGTAGCCGTCGAGTAGCGAATCAAGAACGTCCTGGACATCAGGATTGCGGGGCAGGTTGCGCAGGACCGTTGTGATCGACTCTCCGAGAACGAAGTGCAACACAACCGACTCCTTCTCGATGACGGTCGTCACGGTGGGTGCGACGGACGTCGAAGTGGTCGTTGTCGAGGTCGTTGTCGGTGCGGTGAGGTCGCCCGGCACCCCACGGAGAAGTGAGGCACCGTCCTGCGTGCCGGGACCGCACGAAGCGATGATCATGGCGCCGAGCGTCGGCAACACTATGCGAACGAGGGCCCTCATTCGTCGACCTCGATGCCGTCGGGGTTGGTGGGAATCTCGAGACAGAAACGCACGCCGTGCGGAGCGTTGTCCTCGATGTGAAGGGATCCATCGAGTGCAACCGCGTGTTCAAGTGCAATCGACAATCCCAGTCCCGTTCCGCTTCCCCGAGCGGCGGAGGATCCGCGAGCGAAGCGGTTGAATATTCGTTGACGGTCGCCCTCGGGGATTCCGGGG
>JBEAPO010000063.1:0-23908 GCA_041164425.1 Actinomycetota bacterium | reverse complement strand
AGCCAGACAAAGAAGCCACGCAGGTGACGCCACGCGGTCCACACCGTTGAGGGTTTGCAGCGGTCGGCCATCTCGCCGAGGTAAGTCTCGATGTCGCGCTTGGAGACATTCAGTGGGTCGTGGAAGGCGAGGAACGGTCGCAGGTATTCCTCGGTTGCCTTGATGGTGCGCGGCGACAGATTGCGTGCCCGGAGATGAAAGACGTAGCTACGAAGGAACATGAAAAACCCCTCAAAGTGGAGTCCTCGTTCAAGGCCGTCGTGCGCGGAACAAGACGGGATGCCTCGGAAAGCCAATGCCCATCGTCTAGTGGCATTGGATGCCCGAAGGGCATAGCCCACACCACCCTCTCAAGGTGGCGGCACGGGTTCGAATCCCGTTGGGAGTGCCAATTTCCCCGCCCTCGGGGGAACCGCCGGTTCACCTAATGTCATTTGCATGGCGACGATCAAAGATGTGAACGGTCCTCTCGATTCGGTGGCTGCAGCCGATGCCGAGCGAGCCATTCGGCGAGCGATTCTGCTCTATTGCAAGGGCATCGACACGTGTGATGCCGACACGGTGATGGAAGCTTTCCATGGCGATGCGACCACCGACTACGGGGCCGTGCAAGGCAAAGCCGCGGATTTCGCGACGGGTGCTACGTCGAAGTTGCGTGAATATGCGATTGCAACGAAGCACTTTCCGTCTGATTCGTTGATCAAGTTCACATCGGCGACAACAGCGGATGTCGAGACCCAAGTGATCGCATGGCACCGTTGCAGCAACGAGCGCGGTGAATACCTCGAGAACTTCGCCGGTCGCTATTGGGACTCCTTTGAGTGTCGCGATGGCGACTGGCGCATTGCACACCGTCGGCTGACGCACGACTGGGACATCCTGCACATGGTCGAACCAGCGTTTCCCGCGGGGAGATACCACCCGTCACCGCGGAAGTGAAGTTGAGTGTCGGGCAGTCTCAGCACACTTGATGCGGTGATCCTCGGCATCGTCGAGGGGATCACGGAATACCTGCCCGTCTCGTCCACGGGCCACTTGGTCGTGGTGCAGCGATGGCTCGGCCTGGGCGATGCCGCGGGCCGGGACGCTGCCGACACGTTTGCGATCGCGATCCAGATCGGCGCAATTCTCGCGGTGCTGTTGCTGTATCGCGCGCGGGTTGGGTCGATGTTGCGGGGAATCATCGGCCGCGACGACGAGGGGCGGCGGGTGCTCGGACTTCTCGTTACGTCGTTCGTTCCTGCGGCTGCAATCGGCGCGGCCTTTGGTGACACGATCAAGGATGAACTCTTTTCGCCGGGTCCGGTCGTCGCGGCGTGGGTCGTGGGTGGGGTGTTCCTGTTGTTGTGGAAGCCGCGACGTGACGGTGCGACGTTGTCAGTGCTGACGACGACGCATGCGGTGATCATCGGGTGCGCGCAGGCCCTCGCGTTGTGGCCGGGAGTCAGCCGCAGTCTCGTAACCATTGCTGCTGCGGTGATGGTGGGTCTTTCGTTGTCGGCTGCGCTCGAGTACAGCTTCCTGCTCGGTCTCGCCACTTTGTCAGCGGCAACCGTGTTCGATCTCGCGAAGAACGGGGGCCAGCTTTTCGACGACTACGGCTTTGCACGCCCGCTGCTCGGTGTCGCGATCGCGTTCGTCACTGCTGCCATCGCCGTGCGGTGGTTGGTCGACTACCTCGCGCAGCGTCCGTTGTCGCGCTTCGGTTGGTACCGCCTCGTGGCGGCGGGTCTCACGCTTGCGTTGTGGTCGACTCTGTCGTAGCAAGCACGCGCTTCAGGAACTTGCCGAGGTTGCGTGCGAGGTTCATGGTTCCGCCACGGGAGAGGTGCACCTTGTCGCCCGAGAACCACGACGGTCGATTGCCTGACAGTCGATTCCAGTCGAATAGCGCGAAGTTCGCATCACGTTTCGTTGCTCGGCGCAGTTCCGTGTTGAACTGCGCCGCCTTGTCTTTCACGTTGCCGGCGATGCGATAGGTGGCCCAGATGAGCTTCACCTTCTGGCGTTTGGCTTCGCGGCGGAACTCGCGCAGCGACTCTTGCAGAGCGTCGGGGCGATTCTCGTTGTAGCCGGTCGCCACAACCACCGCATCGGTGAACTGGCCCCGTGCGTTGCGGAACTGTTGCAGGGCGCTGAGTTCGACCTCGGGGATGCAGCCACGCGTGAGCAGTTTCTGGCAGGGCTCCCCGCGGTAGATGACAGGAATGATGTCGTTGAGCTCGACCAGGGCTTCGTCGGCGACGAGCAACATCGAGAACACCGAATCACCGAGGACGAGCACCCGCGGTTTACGCGACTTCTTTGCCGGCTCGGCTGCATGGACGGGTGCGCCGAGTGTGGACAGCAACACGATCGCGACGAGCAGAAATGCGCTCGCGCGGCGCAGTGACTCAGTTCTGCAGAGGAATGACGATTTCGGCGGCTTCTTCAAGATGCCTAATCCAAGCATCCGATCCGGCCGGTTCCACGAGAGGCAGCACGACGAACTTGCTGGCGCCGACGGCGATGAATTCCTTGATGCGCGTCACGAGCTCGTCCCAGCCGTTCGGGATGAGCATGCCGGGGTCGGCAAGGTCGGGGCGGCGGGCAGCGAGTCCGGCGGCGAGGGCTGCTGGCAACGGCCCGAACCGGTAGGGGATGAGTACGCCGAAGTGTTCGTCTTCGATCTCGCGGCCGAGTTCCCTCGCATGGACGTTGATGGTCTGCCACCCCGTGCCCGCTTCGTCGGGCATCACGAAACTGGGCAGCCAACCGTCGCTCATACGCGCGACGCGCTTCAGCTCACTTGGCGCGATGCCACCCAGCCACACGTCGGGCGGTTGCTGCTTGGGTTTGGGCTCGACGCGCAATCCCTGGAGTGAGAACCACTTGCCCTCATGGTTCACTTGGTCATCCAGCCAGCACTTGCGCATCACGACGAGTGCTTCGTCGAACATCTTCGCCCGTTCTCCGCGTTCGACACCGAAGGCCTGCTGTTCGGCTGCGTCGGCGACGCCCAATCCGAACGCGGGAAGCAATCGTCCGTTCGACATGCGGTCGAGCGTGGCAAGTTGTTTGGCGAGCAGAACCGGGTTCCGCCCGGGAAGAACCATGACGCTCATGCCGAATTTCAGTTTCTTCGTCCGTGCGGCGGCCATCGACATGGCCACGACGGGGTCGGGGCACTCCGACCCGATGCGCTCGCTCACCCACAGACTGTCGTAGCGCAGGTCTTCGAGCGCGTCGACGACGTCGAGAAACGAGGTGTCGTTGAGATGCGTGCGAACCCCGAGGCCGAATCCGACGCGAACCTTCATGCCACGACTCTCGCGATGACGTCGGCGGTTTCTTTCGTCATCGAAAGGAACGGCGAGTGGTCCGTATCGAATCGTTCGACTCGGCTGCAGCGCGTGGCCATGTATTCCTGGTGTCCGGGGTGGACCGATCGATCGCGGGTGCACACGACGTACGTGGAGGGGGTGTGGCGCCACGGCGCGCCACCGACGGGTTGGACCATCGTTGCGAGCGGTTGGGGGCAGAGTCGGGTGAGCGCCGCCGAGACTGTGAGTTCGTCACAGTCGCCGTAGAGCGCGCGTGTTGCCTTGTCCGGATCGAGCACCGACAGACCGCCATCAATGGGAATGATCGCGCTTCCAAGGTCGACGGGCCCGCCCGATTCGTGCCGTGCGAGATCCATCACCGATTCTCCCGCGTCCAGGCAGAACGCCGCCAGGTACACGAGATGGGTGATACCAGCTGGCATGGCTTTCTCGATGTGGTGTGCGGCCTCGGTGATGACAGCACCACCGTACGAATGGCCGACAAGAACGACGCGGCGGCCAAGGCGTGCCACGACGTCGACGACGTGTTGCGCGTCGCCATGCAGGTCGGAAAAGGGGAGCGTTGAACAACCGTGCCCGGGCAGGTCGATGGCCATCGACGCGACGCCGCGGCGGTCGAGTTCTGCCTGCAACGCGGCCCAGCACCACGCACCGTGCCACGCCCCGTGGGTGAGAACGACCAGGGGCTGGCTTTCCGATGTCGCGGTCGTTTCTGGCATGGTGGAGATCGTGCCACAGAACCTCGACCCCCTCTCACAGTTCCGCCTAGACGGTCGCGTTGCGATCGTCACAGGCGCTTCATCGGGCCTCGGTGTGCGCTTTGCCAAGGTGCTCCATGCGGTTGGCGCGAAGGTCGTGATCGCGGCACGTCGCGCCGACCGACTCGAAGGACTGGCTGCGGAACTTCCGGGCGCTCTCGCTGTTCCGACCGATGTCGGCGTGGCGGCAGACCGAGAGAACCTCGTGATGCGTGCGGAGCAGCACTTCGGGCGTGTCGACATTCTCGTCAACAATGCCGGCATTTCGCGCACTGGAGGAATCGAAGTTGAGTCGCTCGAGACTTTCGAGAACGTTCTGCAAGTCAACACCGTCGGTGCGTGGCATCTCATCAAGTTGGTGAGCACTGGAATGCTCGAGCGGAAGTCCGGTGTCGTCGTCAACGTTGCTTCGATGCTCGGACTTGTCGGTGCGACGCCCGTCAAGCAGTCGAACTACGCCGCAAGCAAGGGTGCAGTCATCAACATGACTCGGGAACTTGCCCTGCAGTTCGCCCGCAAGGGGGTGCGCGTGAATGCGCTATGTCCCGGCTGGTTCGAAACCGAGATGACAGCCGGAATGGAGTCCGACGAGGGCAGTCAGCGATACATCAACCTGAATTCCCCGATTCCTCGGATGGGTCATGCCGACGAACTCGACGGAGCGCTGCTGTTCCTCGCCAGCGACGCCTCATCCTTCATGACCGGCCAAACCCTCGTTGTCGACGGTGGTTGGACGGCGCGCTGATCAGCTGGTGGGGTGACGTTGCGCCCACGGCGCGGCGGTTTCCAGTTGTGATGCGACGCGAATGAGTACGTCTTCGCGCGCGTAGGCCGCGACGAGCTGAACGCCGATGGGCAGACCCTGTTCGTTCCAGTGCATCGGCAGACTGATCGCAGGTTGGCCTGTGGTGTTGAACTGCGACGTGAAGGGGATCCACTCGACGGCGATGCGACCGGTTGCGCCGGGGTCGGATGGGTCGTTGCGCGACGTGCCGACCTGGAGCGGTGGCGCGCCGAGCGTCGGAGTGAGCAGAAGGTCCCAACCCTCGGTCCACCACTTCGCAACGTTGCGGCGGAACGCGCCCGCGGCATTGATCGCCTTCGCGTAGTCGAGAGCGGAGAGCTTCTTTGCGTACTCGGCCATCGACCAGTTCATGAGTTCGATGTCGTCGACCGTGATTTCACGACCGAGGAGTTCGGCGAGTCCGTCGCGGCTGGCTGCCATGTTCGTGGCCCAGAGGGCGGAGAAGCGCGCGGCAGCACCCGGGTCGTTCAGCGCGGGGGGGAAGGTCGGTTCTACGTGGTGGCCGAGTGCCTCGAGAAGTTTCGCCGTGTGCGTGACCGCTTCGACGCAGTCGGGGTGGATGGGTTCACCCGTGAACTTGGTGGTAGCGAAGCCGATGCGCAGTCGTCCCGTCGGTGCGCCGAGTTCCTCGACGTACGTGCGAGAGGGAGTGGGCGCGATCACGAGGTCACCGATGCCGGGGCCGCGCACGGCGTCGAGCATTCCTGCGGTGTCGCGCACGCTGCGCGACACGCACAGTTCCACGCCGAGGTTCGTCTCGAGTCTCGTCGGGCCAACGGTGATGCGGCCTTGCGAGACCTTCAGGCCCACGAGTCCGCAACACGATGCCGGTATACGGATCGAACCGCCGCCATCACTTGCATGCGCAACGGGCACCATTCCCGCAGCGACCGCGGCTGCCGACCCGCCACTCGAACCTCCGCACGTGTGGTCGGTGCTCCACGGATTACGGGAGATGCCCCACGCCTCGGGTTCGGTGACGGGCACGCTGCCCCATTCTGGCGAAGTCGTGCGTCCGAGGAAGACGAGACGTTGCGCAGCGAAACGTTCGACGAGCGTCGTCGAGAAGGAGGGCGTGAAGTTTGCGGCCTTCATCGCCTTGTTGCCGTTCGAGATGGGGAAGCCCGCGTAGAACGTGTGCAGGTCTTTCAAGAGAAACGGCACGCCGGCGAAGTTGGTCGCAGGCTTGTCGCGGTCAACTGCATCGGCGAGATCGCGACCGTGATCGAACCATTCGTAATTCACCGCATTCAGTGGAGGGTTGGACGCAGCGATGCGTTCGATCGCGGATTCGGTCATCTCGCGCGCCGAAACCTCGCCGTCACGCACCAGACGTGCCTGCTCTGTGGCGTCGAGCCAGCGTGTCTCTTCTGCAAGTGATGTCACGTGGGCCTCATTTCGGACGGCGGATTTCAAAGTATTAGGTTTCGGACAAATAGTCTACCAGTAGTTGCAGTGGGCTAGGGTCGCCGACAGTGTCCACAGACCCCGGCCAGCTGAGCACCCCCGAGCCGCCTGCTCAGTTGACTTCACGAGAGGTCCTGCATTCGCGGAATGTTCGGGCGATGCTCGTCTACAGCATCTGCCTCTACACGGGGCTCATGTTGCAGGCCGCGGTGTTGGGCAAGCAGGTCTACGACATCACAGGCCGTGAGATCGACATCGGCTGGATCGGCCTCGTCGAGTTCCTGCCCGCCGCGGTTCTGGTGCTGGTCACCGGCGTCGTGGCCGACCGCTTCTACCGTCGCAACGTGGTGCTGATCGCCGTCACAGGCGAACTCGTCAGTGCAGTTGCGCTGATGTTCTACGCGAGAACGAACCCGACGGCCGTCGCGCCGATCTTCATGATCACGCTCCTCTATGGAGTCGCACGTGCCTTCGTTGCGCCTGCTGCACGCTCGATCTGGCCTTCGATCGCACCGCCGGGCGGATTGCCCGCAGTGATCGCACTTTCCTCGGCGACGTGGACGGGGGCAGCCATTGCGGGACCTGCGATGTCAGGCCTTCTCTACAGCATCGACCCGTGGGTCGCTTATTTCGCCGCATCCATTCTGATCTCAGTGGGTATGGCGGCGATGCTGCGCGTCGATGTGCCGCACAATGTCGCCGCGTCGACCGAGCGGCCGACCTTTCGTCACGCGATCGAAGGCCTCGTGTTCATCCGGCGGACACCGATCCTCCTCGCTGCAATTTCGCTCGATCTGTTTGCGGTCCTCTTCGGCGGTGCGATCGCGCTTTTGCCCGTCATCGCCGAAGAGCGTCTGGGCGTCGGTGACGTTGCCTACGGATGGCTGCGTGCAGCCGTCGGCATCGGATCCGCAGTGATGGCGGTCTTCCTTGCGTGGAAGCCGGTGCGTCGACGTGTCGGACACAAGTTGTTCATGGTCGTGGCCACGTTCGGTGTGATGACGGTTGTCCTCGGCCTGACGCACAACTACGTCGTTGCATTCGTAGCTATTCTGGTGATGAGTGCAGCTGACATGGTCAGCGTGTTCATACGAAGTTCGATCGTTCCGCTCGTGACTCCCGATGAGAAGCGCGGCCGAGTGCTGGCCGTCGAGAACGTTTTCATCGGAGCATCGAACGAACTCGGAGCGTTCGAGTCGGGCGTTGCGTCGCAGGCGGTCGGCACGGCTGGCGCGGTCGTCGGCGGTGGTATCGCAACGGTGGGTATCGCGGGATTGTGGTGGGTGCTTTTCCCCGCCCTGCGTCGCGTCGATCGCTTCTCCGACCTCGAGGACCGCGCCGAGAATTGACGCTCTTCGCCCGTAAAATGACGTAATGGCCGTCATCTCCACCGAGAAACTGCGTGAGCAGAAGCGTCTTGTTCGCGAGTTCCGTGAATTCGTCGACCGCGGCAACGTGGTCGAACTCGGTGTCGCCTTCGTGATGGGCGCGACATTCAAGACGATCATCGACTCGTTCGCCGGCAACGGCGGCGACAATCCGGGCATCCTCGGTGGCCTGATCGGGGCGATCTTCGGCGGTAAGACTCCGAATTTCAACGACAAGGGTGTGAACCTGAATGGCAGTTTCGTTCCCCTCGGCTCACTGCTGACCGCGGCCATCAACTTTCTCCTGGTGTCGCTGGCGATGTTCCTCGTGATCCGCCTCTACAACCGGTTCCGTTCCGGCGAAGCCGATGCGAAGCCGGCGCCGACGACGAACGAGATCCTCACGGAAATCCGCGACGAACTGCGCCGCCGTCCATGACGTCCCGTCGATCGATCTGGGCCGGAGCGGCGGTGCTCGCGGTAGTGGCGCTTCTCGTGCCGTCGTGTGGCGGAGCCAGCGGCGACACCAGTGGAACCCTCGATGGCGTCGGGCGAATTCCGGGTAACGACTTCGTGGGCGTCGCGACGCTGCCGCCCGATCTTGCGGCCGAAGTTTCGATTCCCGAAATCGATGGCGCACTTCTGGGTGCGGTGGCGAAGGGTAATCGTCTCCTCATGATCGGAGACTCGATTCTCTCCTCGATCTCAAAGCGCTACGGCAACGAGGCCTGCGGTCTCCTCGTGCCGCAGGGTTGGAACGTGGCCCTGGAAGCAGAAGCCGGCCAGTTCGTCGAGTTCGGCCTCAAGGTGCTTGAGAGGCGCTGGAACGAGGGCTGGGACGCGGTCGTCATCGAACTCGGCACGAACTACGCCGGTAGCAAAGAGCGCTACCGCGAGACAATGGAGAAGATCCTCGACCGCATCGGTGACACACCGGTTGTGCTGGCGAACACGACCGTCTTCCGTGCACCGCAGAAAGAAGTCAATGCGGTGATCGATGAACTCGTCGAGCGTTACCCAAACGCGAGCATCCTCGACTGGGCCGCGATCTCGAAGGCACCGGCCGTTCTGAGCGGAGATCGCATCCATCCCACGCCGAAGGGTCGTGTCGTACTTGCCACGGCAATTGCGCGTGCCGCGGGAATCGCGCCCACATCCCCGGGTGACTGCATGAAGGTCTACTTTCAGGACGACAGCCGCGTTTTGCGCGACGTGATGCCCGGCAAGGACGACACCACCGTGCCGCCGTCGAGCATCGATGCACCATCCACGACACTCGCATCCGCCACCACCGGCGCGCCCTCGCCAGGGGGAGCCACGACAACGATCGCCGGTATCACGACGACGGTCGCCGTCAACACAACCTCGGCCCCGCAACCCACGGCTGCGCCGACCACGATCGCGCCGGCACCCACAACTGCTACGCCGCAAACCACGGCGGCAGCGCCAAGTTCGTCGGCCGGCTGATGCTTCAAGTCAACGCTCTCACCGTCGAGGTGGGCGGCAAGACGATCGTCGAGGATGCGTCGTTCACGATCATGCCGAGAGACAAGGTCGGCTTGGTCGGCCGCAACGGGGCGGGAAAGACCACCTTCTTCAAGACACTCGGCGGTGATCTCGAACCTGCCGGCGGTGGCATTGTCTGCAAAGGCGGATTCGGCTACCTGTCACAAGACCCGCGTCAAGCGGGTGAATTCGACGGCCGAATGGCGATCACACACATCCTCGCCGGTCGCAACATCGACGAGCAGTTGACGCGCATCGAGAAGTTGCGCATCGCGATGGAAGAAAACCCGAACGAAACCAACATCAACAAGTTTGCGAAGGCGCAGGACCTCTTCACGTCGCAGGGTGGGTACGCCGCGGAAAGCGAGGCGCGCGCAATCGCCGCGGGACTCGGTCTCCGTGCGGATCGTCTCGACTTGCAACTCAACGTGTTGTCGGGTGGTGAACGTCGCCGCGTCGAACTGGCGAAGATCCTCTTCGCCGGCAGCGACGTGCTGCTTCTCGACGAACCGACGAACCACCTCGACGTCGACGCGAAAACATGGCTTCTCCACTTCCTCCGTCAGTACAAAGGCGCGTTGTTGGTGATCAGCCACGACCTCGAACTTCTCGACGAGGCCATCACGCGCGTCCTTCACCTCGATCGTCCCGGTGAAGACGACCTCGGCAGCTTGGTCGAATACCGCGGCACCTATTCGCAGTACAAGTCGGCCCGCGCGGAGGACGAAAAACGCCAAGCCCGCAAGGCCGCACTCGAGTCGAAGGAAATCGACCGACTGCAGACCCTCGTCGACCGCTTCGGCGCCAAAGCAACCAAGGCGTCGATGGCCCACAGCATCGAAAAGCGCATCGACCGTATGGAGTCGAACCGCACGAAGGCCGTCACCAAGGACCGCGTGCTCAAGGTGAAATTCCCCGACCCGCCCGCAGCGGGCGAAACCGTGATTCGCGTCGACCACCTTTCGAAGGCGTACGGCGGGCCGCCCATCTTCGAAGACGTGTCGTTCGACCTCGGCAGGGGAGAACGACTGCTCGTGCTCGGCCTCAACGGCGCGGGCAAGACCAGCATGCTGCGCATCTTGGCGGGCGAGACGCAGGCGAGCATCGGTGACTTCTCGTTCGGCCACAACGTGCAGATGGGCTACTACGCCCAAGAGCACGACAACCTCGACCCGTACGCCAGCCTTCTCGACCACATGCGCAAGGAAGCCCCCGCGCACCTGAATCTCACCGAGACGCAACTGCGCGGTTACCTCGGCATGTTCGGGCTCTCGTCGAACAAGGTCTTCCAAGAGTCGGGCACCCTCTCGGGTGGAGAGAAAACGAAGCTCGCGCTTGCCATGCTGATGGTGGGACGCAACAACCTGTTGCTGCTCGACGAACCGACGAACAACCTCGACCCGTCGAGCCGAGAGGCCATCGCTGATGCCCTCAGCACCTGGAAGGGCGCCATCATCTTCGTCAGCCACGACACCGAGTTCGTCGAACGACTCGCGCCCACCAAAGTGTTGCTGCTTCCCGACGGCGAAGTCGACTACTTCAATCAGTCCTGGCTCGACCTCGTCAGTCTTTCTTGAAGTCCTGATACGTTCGGCCCATGAAAATTGGGCTCTTCGGGGGTGCCGCCCAGTCTGGCACGGTCGATCAGGTGGTGGCCGAGGCGAAACAGGCCGAGCGTGACGGGTTCGCCAGTTACTGGATGCCGCAGATCTTCGCCCACGATGCGTTGACGTTGCTCGCGCTCATCGGTCGCGAAGTGCCGCGCATCGAACTGGGAACCGCCGTGGTGCCCACGTACCCGCGTCACCCGATGATGCTGGCCCAGCAGTGCCTCACGGTGAACGCCGCGGCCGGTGGCCGCCTGACGTTGGGTATCGGTCTCAGCCACCAGATCGTGATCGAGACCATGATGGGCATGTCGTTCGACAAGCCCGTGCGCCATATGCGCGAATACCTGACGGTATTGCAGTCGCTGAACAAGACGAACAATGTGTCGTTTTCGGGCGACGTGTACTCCACGCATGCGGGTGTCTCAGTTGCGGGTTCGCAGCCCTTCGGTGTCGTCGTCGCCGCACTGGGCGAACAAATGTTGCGTGTCACCGCTGCACTGGCCGACGGAACCCTCACGTGGTGCACCGGGCCGTCGACACTGGCCGGACACACCGTTCCTGTGCTAAACCGCGCGGCCGACGAACTCGGCAAATCCAAGCCGCGCGTCATCGCTGCTCTACCGGTGTGTGTGACCACGAAAGTTGCCGAAGCGCGGGAACGCGCCTCGCAGGTGTTCGCGATCTACGGACAGTTGCCTAGTTACCGCGCCATGCTCGACAAGGAAGGAGCGGCCGGCCCGGCCGACATCGCGATCATCGGCACTGCTGCCGAGGTGTCCGACCGCATCTCCGCCCTCGCTGATGTCGGTGTCACCGACTTTGCGGCCGTCGAGTTCGGTGGCGACGCCGACGAGTCGGCGAACACCCGCGCGGCACTGAAGACTCTTTTGTCGTGACGTACGAAGGTTACTCCGTCATCCGCGTGTCGGTCGATGGGGGGGTCGCACGGGTTGTCATCGACAATCCGCCCATCAATCTGTTCGACGCGGCCCTGTATGCCGACATGGTGCGCGTGTCGCACGAGCTCGTTACTGACCCCGATGTTCGCGTCGTCGTGCTTTCGTCGGCCGTGCCCGGGTTCTTCATCGCACATTTCGACGTCGAGCTCATTCTCGGTCTGCCCACCGACATGCCCGAGCCGAAACGACTGAACGATTTCGACCGCATGTGCGAGAACTTTCGTACGATGCCGAAGGCGACGGTTGCCGTCATCGAGGGTCGTGCAGGTGGTGGGGGCAGCGAGTTGGCGCTCGCCTGTGACATGCGATTCGCCATGCGCGGCGCCGCAATCTTCAACCAGCCCGAGGTGGCGCTCGGCATCGTGCCGGGCGCGGGTGGAACGGTTCACTTGCCCCGTCTCGTTGGACGGTCGCGCGCGCTCGAAGTGATTCTCGGCTCGAACGACATCGATGCCGATACGGCGGAGAAGTGGGGCTGGGTCAACCGCGCCTTCGACGATGGACGTTTGTGGCCGTTCGTCGACGACTTGGCGTCGCGCATCGCGAAGTTTCCCGTTGCTGCCGTTGCGGCGGCGAAAGAGGCGGTGTTGCGCGCCGATCGTGATCTGGTACCTGATCTGCTGCGCGAATCGGGTGCGTTCAACCGACTGCTTGCGAATCCCGAATCGCAAGTCGCGATGCGAAACTTCCTGGCACGCGGTGGCCAGACCGTCGAAGGCGAATCGCGTCTCGGCGATCTCGCCGCCGAGTTGTAGGGCTTGTTGCCGGCCTTCGACTCCGACAAAACGAAAGAGGGAACGGGCTCGTGCTTGGTTCTCACCTGCGGTGGCGACGTGGGGACACTCGAGTAGTCGGGTCGGTGGCGTGAGCCCCGTCCGTTTGCTATTTCTTCAGCTTGACGGCGGTGGCGCCGGGCATCGGCTTGTTGACGAGGTCGAAGAAGTCGTTGCCCTTGTCGTCGACGACGATGAAGGCTGGGAAGTCCTGTACTTCGATCTTCCACACTGCTTCCATGCCGAGTTCGGGATACTCGAGAACTTCGACCTTGGTGATGCAGTCGAGTGCGAGACGTGCGGCGGGTCCACCGATCGAACCGAGGTAGAAGCCGCCGTGCTTCTTGCAAGCATCGGTGACCTGGCGTGACCGGTTCCCTTTGGCGAGCATGACGAAACTTCCGCCCGCGGCCTGGAATTCGTCGACGTAGCTATCCATGCGGCCGGCTGTAGTGGGGCCGAACGAACCCGATGCCATTCCTTCGGGGGTCTTGGCAGGACCCGCGTAGTAGACGCAGTAGTCGGCGAGGTACTGGGGCATGCCGCCGCCCGAGTCGAGGCGCTCCTTGATCTTCGCGTGAGCGATGTCGCGTGCGACGACCATCGGGCCGGTGAGCATGACGCGTGTCTTCACCGGGTACTTCGAGAGTGTCTCGCGGATCTCGCTCATCGGCCGGGTGAGGTCGATCTTCACGACTTCGCCATCGAGGTCGTCTTCGGTGACCTCGGGCAGGAAGCGTGCGGGGTCGGTTTCGAGTTCCTCGATGAAGACACCCTTCTCGGTGATCTTGCCCAGTGCCTGGCGGTCGGCGCTGCAGCTGACGGCGAACGCAACGGGGCAGCTCGCACCGTGTCGTGGCAGACGGATGATGCGCACGTCGTGGCAGAAGTACTTGCCGCCGAACTGCGCGCCGATGCCGGTTTCCTGCGACAACTTCAAGACCTTGGCTTCAAGGTCGAGATCGCGGAACGCATGCCCGGTCTTACTGCCGGTGGTGGGAAGCGCATCGAGATAGCGGGCGCTCGCGAGCTTGGCGGTTTCGACGGCGAGTTCGGCCGACGTTCCACCGATGACGACGGCAAGGTGGTACGGCGGACATGCGGCGGTGCCGAGCGTCTTCATCTTGTCGAACAGCCAGGGGAGAAGGGCCTTTTCATTGAGCAGTGCCTTGGTTTCCTGGAATAGGTAGCTCTTGTTCGCCGAGCCGCCACCCTTGGCCATGAAGAGGAACTTGTACTCGTTGCCGGCAACGGCGGAGACCTTGATCTCGGCGGGCAGGTTGTTGCCGGTGTTGACCTCGTCGTACATGTTGACGGGAGCCATCTGGCTGTAGCGCAGGTTGCTGGTGAGGTACGTGTCGTACACGCCCTTGGCGATCGCCTCTTCGTCGCTACCGCCGCTGAAGACGAACTGGCCCTTCTTGCCCTTCACGATTGCGGTGCCGGTGTCCTGGCACATCGGCAGAATTCCACCCGCTGCGATGCTGGCGTTCTTCAACAAGTCGAGGGCGACGAAGCGGTCGTTGTCACTCGCCTCGGGGTCGTCGAGGATGTTGCGCAGCTGCTGCAGGTGGCTGGAACGCAACAGGTGGGCGATGTCACGCATTGCCGTGCTGGTCAGAAGGGTGATCGCCGACGGGTCGACCTTCAGGAAGGTTCCTTCGGGGGTGTCGAAAGTCGAGATTCCTTCGGTGGTGACCAAGCGGTACTTGGTCGTGTCGGGCCCGAGGGGAAAGAGTTCGGTGAAATCGAAGTCGGCCATGACCCCACGGTAGGGGTTCACCCGTGGGCGATGCACGTTCACGCGCTGAGCAATGTAATCAGGTGGCGGGATTCACGGGCCAGTCGTGTTTGGGGTAGCGACCCGCCATGTCCTTGCGTACCTCGGCCCACGACCCTGCCCAGAATGCCGGCAGGTCTGCGGTCACCTGAATGGGGCGATCGGCTGGGGACAGAAGTTCGATGACGAGCGCAACTGCGCCATTCACGATCGTTGGATGGGTGTTCGTGCCGTAGAAATGTTGCGCGCGTGCCGAAAGCATGGGTGTGTCGTCACCGCGGTAGGTGATGCGCATGTCGCGGCCATTGGCGAGCGTCACGCGGGCCGGCGCGAGTTCGTCGAGGTGCGGGCCGAGGTCGTAGGGAAGCCCGCTCCGAAGGACGACAGAGAGGTCGAGGTTGTCGAGGTCGGTGCGCGACACGCAGCCGGCGAGATACGGCGCGAGCCACTCGTCAAGCGTGGCGATGAGCGCCTTGTTGCTCCAATCGGGCCAACTTGGGTCGCGTGCGTTGAGGAACCGCACTCGTTCGACGAGGGATTCCGCCGCGGGTCCCCAGGGAAGACATTGCAGACTCGTGGATCGCGCACGTTCGATGAGCGCCGCCGTCGTATCGGGCCCGGGTGCGGGCTTCTGACGGACTTCGCGCAACTTCATTCCGTCGAGCCGCCACTCGATCAGCTGAACGAGATCGTTGCGTTCACGATCCCAAGTGACGGAGTTCCTGACGGTCACGTGCTCCGCGAGCAGGTCGGTGATGTCGTCGGCGGAGATTGCCGCCGCGAGGCGAACCCTCGTGTTCTTTCGGTCGCCGTCGACGTCGGCGGCGACGATGAAAGATTCATCGGCGAGGTCCGACTCCTTGGGTACCCATGCGGCGTTCCCGGTGCGCAGTTGGAACTGACCGGCACCGGTTTTGCGGACGGCGAGTCGGTCGGGATACGCGCGCAGCAACAGCGCACCGACGCGGTTCGGTCGTGCCGAACCTGACGTCGCGGTTCGACCCGAGCGCCGAAGGATGTCGCGTGCCTGGTCGCGCACGCGCGCCGCAGCACGGCGGTCGATGCGATCGTCGGTGCCGAGTTCGTCGATGCATTCGATGCGCCAGGCGAGGTCTTCGGGAACGTCCTCGCGTCGTCCGCCAGTTGTGCGTACGACGTCGCGGTCTTCGAGCAGCGCCGCGAGAAGACACGCCGTCCACACATCGGTGTCGTGCGCGCCGACCACCATGGCCGCCAAGCGTGGATGAAGAGGCACGCCGAGCATCGTGCGACCCCACTCGGTGACGTGCCCGTTGTCGTCGAGAGCGTCGAGCATGTCGAGCAATTCGCGGGCCTGTTCGAAGGTTGCGCGCGGCGGTTGATCAAGAAAGCGCAAGTCGTCGACTTCGACACCCCATGCGGCGAGTTCGAGTGCCAAACCCGCGAGGTCGACCTGCAGGATCTCAGGCTCGATCTGTGCCCGGCGCGACCGGTGCTCGGCTTGGGGCCAGAGGCGATACGCGCGGCCAGGCCCGAGACGACCCGCGCGACCGGCCCGCTGGTCGGCCGACGCGCGGCTCACGTTGCCGAGCAGCAGTTTCGACATTCCCGTGTTTGGGTCAAAGCGCGGTGAACGGGCGAGGCCCGAATCGATCACCGCGCGAACGCCGTCGACGGTCAACGAGCTTTCCGCGATATCGGTGGAAAACACGATGCGTCGATGCCCGGGTCTACTCGGTGCGAGCGCGGCGTCTTGTTCGTCTTGAGTGAGCGCGCCCGCGAGCGGGAACAAGTCGACGGTCGCATCGACGATGCGGGACGTGGTCTCAATCGCGCGGCGAATCTCGCCGATACCCGGAAGAAATACGAGGATGTCTCCCTCAGTCTCGCGGAGTGCGCGAAACACCGTGTCGGCGACCTTGTTTTCGAGACGGTCGGCGTCGCGGCGCTGGCCTTTCCTGATCGTCGGGGCGTGCCACCAATCGATGTCGACGGGAAACAACGATCCGTCGCTGGCAACGACCGGTACGGGGACATCGTCGTCGGCGAGATACGCGCACCATTGTTCGGTGTCGGGGGTCGCCGACATGAGGACGAGTCGTTGCGAGGTGCCGAGTGATCGTTGTGCGTGGAGCAACAGCGCGAGTCCGAGGTCACCGGGCAGGTTGCGCTCGTGTATCTCGTCGAAGATGACGATGCCGACGCCGGGCAGATCAGGATCGTTCTGCATCCGACGCGTCAACACGCCCTCGGTGAGAACCTCGATGCGGGTTGTCGCGCCGATGATCCGCTCGTCGCGTGTCTGGTACCCCACCGTTTCGCCGACGCGCTCACCGAGTAGTTGGGCCATGCGTCGCGCTGCGGCACGAGCGGCGAGTTTGCGCGGCTCGAGCATGATGATTCGCTCGTTGAGTGCGAGAAGGCCGCTTTCGAGGAGTCGCAGCGGAGCCAGTGTCGTCTTTCCGGAACCGGGTGGCGCCACAAGTACGCAACGATGACGATTCGACAGTGCCTCGATGAGGTCGGGGATGCACGCCTCGACCGGCAGCCCGGTCGGCGCGAGGGTCACACGAGAGCCGGAGTGCCGGCGTAGGGGCTTGGGTCTTTCGGCCCCGGAATGGTGGGTGCCGACCACGCTGTGGTGCTGGCGAGCGACTGCGCAACCTTGCGCCACTCGACGGGGCGCCAGCCTTCGGCGGCGGCGGGAACGCTGAGGTCGGATTGGATGAACACGAATGCCGGCAACTTCTGCAGGCCGAGACCACGAACCGCAACGCGATCGGGGTCGACGAACACGAGGAACTCTTCGGTGAGTGGTCCGAGGAACTGCTTGGTCTCGTCGGCGGTCGCGGTGACGATGAAGTTCACACGAACTGCCGCACCCGCAAAGGCGCGCATGATGCGCGACGCGGTGTCGAGGATCCAGGAACTCTCGTTGGTGTACGGATCGATGACGATCGACGCCATGTGGAACGTGGTGAGCCATTCGCGCAGGGGACGGGCGTCCCCGACGAGGGGGGTGAGAACGAGATCAGCAGAGGGGGTGGTTGCCACGGGTGAAACGGTAGCAAGCCGGCACTACCTTGGATGAAGTGCATCCGATCGAGCACCTGCGTTATTTGGCACGCTCCGGGTACGCCGACGCCCCCGAACTGGTGGCCGAGACTGCCTCGGCGCTGCGTCACCTCGGTGCCGACCCCGCGAATCTGCTGCTCACGTGTCGACGCATCGTCGAGAAACATCCCACGTGCGGGCCGCTCTGGTGGATGTGTGCAGAACTGCTGACGGCCCTCGAACCGCGGGACACGCTCCGCCGCTGCGTCGAACGCGTGAACGAAGATGCGACCCCCGCGCACCTCGCCGGTCACCTCGCGACCCGCTTTCCCGACGGCGGGGTTGTCGTCGTGAACGGTTGGTCGTGGGAGGTCGCGGTCGCGCTGGCTCAGTCGTTCGACATCGAGGTGTGCGTCGTGGACGGTGACAACGGTGCCGACCACATGGTGCGGGTGCTCGAACGCAACGAAGTGGTCACCCACCTCGTCGAACCACAACGCGCCGCGGCCGCGGTGGCCGAAAGTAACGGTGTCCTGATCGCGGCATCGTTTGCCGCTCCCGACGGCATTTGGTCGCCGATGGGGTCGGCACAGCTCGCCACCGCCGCGTATTGCGCGGGTATCGACGTCGTCGCAACCACGCCCGTGGGCACGCGATTGCCGAAGGTCTTCACCGACGCGATGGTGCGACTCGTCGACGATGACACGCGCGGCGACGCGTGGCACCGCGACATCGAGATGGTTCCGCTGGCGCTTGTGACCACGGTCGTCGGAAGTGCGGGCGTCGAGGACGGTATCGCGGTCCAGGCAACCGGCATCCGACCCGAAGCGCCCGCAGCGACCGAACTGACCGTTCGCTCGGCGATGTAGGTTTCCCGCATGGGAGAAATCGTCTCGTTCAAGAGCAATGGTTCGATGGGCAGCGGCTACCTGGCCGACGGCGGCGGTCCGGGTGTCATCGTCATCCAAGAGTGGTGGGGCCTCGTGCCGCACATCAAGAACGTCGCCGACAGGTTCGCTGCCGAGGGATTCACGGCCCTTGCTCCCGATCTCTACCGCGGCGAGGCAGCAAGCGAACCCGACGAAGCGGGCAAGTTGATGATGGGTCTGAAACTCGACCGCGCGGGCAAAGACCTCAGCGGTGCGGTGGATCTGTTGCAGGAAAAAACCGGACGAACGAAGGTCGGAGTCGTCGGCTACTGCATGGGTGGCGGTCTCACGCTCACGCTCGCGTGTCAGCGCCCCGATGCGGTCGCGGCGGCTGCACCGTTCTACGGTGTCATTCCCTGGCCCGAAGCGCAGCCCGACTGGAGCGCGATCAGTGGAGTCATCGAGGGGCATTACGCCGAGAATGACGCGTTCGCCACACCCGAGGCCGCACGCGCGCTCGAGGTCGATCTGAAGTCACGAGGCAAGAACGCGACGTTCCACGTTTATCCGGGCACGCACCACGCATTCTTCAACGACGATCGTCCCGACGTGTACGACGCGACGGCATCAAACGCTGCATGGACGCGGGTGCTCGCGCTGTTCCGCGCGAATCTCTGATTCGCTTCAGGAAAGCTCGGCGATGGCCGAGGCGATCGCGATCAGCCGTTCGGCATTGGCCACGTGCAGGTTCTCGATCATCTTGCCGTCGAGCTGCACGACGCCCTTGCCTTCGGCACGGGCGGTGTTGAAAGCATCGATGACACGGTGGGCGTGTTCGACCTCGGCTTCACCCGGAGCCCACACCTCGTTGGCAACCGCGACTTGATCGGGGTGGATGAGGGTCTTGCCGTCGAAGCCCATCTGCATGCCCTGCACGCACTCGGCCGTGAAGCCCTCGGCGTTCTTGATGTCGTTGTAGACGCCGTCGAGGATCGGCTTGTCGGCCTCGCGGGCTGCGAGAAGGGCCGTTGCAAGATGCGAGATGACGGGTGCGCGACCCGGCACCTGAACCGCATGGAGTTCCTTGACGAGGTCGTTGGTTCCCATGACGAGAACTGCGACACGCGGGTGTGCCGCGATCTCGCGTGCGTTGAAAATGGCCGACGGTGTTTCCACCATCGCCCAGATCATCATCTCGGCGGGTGCACCGGCGGCGTCGAGGTGCTTCGACACCTCGTCGATCATTGCGGCGTTGCTCACCTTCGGGATCACGATCGACGACGCACATGACTTCGCAGCGGCTGCGATGTCGGCGGCACCCCACGGCGTGTCGAGGCCGTTGCATCGGATGGTGATTTCACGCTTGCCGTACTCGCCCGACGACGCGGCCTTCACCGCGTTGTCACGAGCAGCATCTTTGGATTCGGGTGAGACCGCGTCCTCGAGGTCGAAGATCAGGGCGTCTGAGGCGATCGTCTTGGCCTTCTCGAGTGCGCGCTCGTTCGCGGCGGGCATGTAGAGAACCGAACGGCGGGGGCGGAGTTTTGACACGGGTTGTACTGCTTTCTCTCAGAATCCGTAGAGGCTGGTGAGGTGCGGATCTCGAGCGGCAAGCTGTCGCGCCAACTCGACGACCACCTTGCACTGCTTCACCGAAGCGTCGTCTTCCATCTTGCCGTCGAGCATGATCGCCCCGGTGCCGTCGCCCATCGCTTCGATCACGCGCTGCGCCTGTTTCACGTCCTCGGGTCGTGGGCTGAACACACGCTTGGCGATGTCGATCTGCACGGGGTGCAGGCTCCACGCGCCGACGCAGCCCAGTAGGTATGCGTTGCGGAACTGGTCTTCGCACGCGACGACGTCCTTGATGTCACCGAACGGTCCGTAGAATGCGAAGATGCCGTTGGCGACGCACGCATCGACCATGCGAGCCATCGTGTAGTGCCACAGATCTTGTTGGTAGGTGCCGCGCGGCGCATCGGGATTGTCGGGATTCGGGTCCTGGCGCACGAGATAGTCGGGGTGGCCGCCGCCGACACGCGTGGTCTTCATGCGACGATTGGCGGCAAGGTCGGCGGGTCCGAGTGAGAGTCCCTGCATGCGCGGGGATGCGGCGCAGATTTCTTCGACGTTTGCAACGCCGCGCGCGGTTTCGAGAAGAGCATGGATGAGGATCGGCCGCTTGAGACCGGCTTTTGCCTCGAGCTGGGCGAGCAGACGGTCGACGTAGTGGATGTCTTCGGGGCCTTCGACCTTCGGAATCATGATGACGTCGACCTTGTCGCCCGCCTCGGTGACGATGGCGTTCATGTCGTCGAGGAACCATGGGGAGTCGAGGCTGTTCACACGGGTCCACAACTGCGTGTCGCCCATTGGAACGGTCTTCGCGACGTTGATGAAGCCGCGACGCGCCGCGTCCTTGTCGGCCATCGGGATCGCATCTTCGAGGTTGCCGAGGATGATGTCGACCGTGGGAATCACCTCGGGGAGCTTGGCGACGACCTTCTCTAACTGGGGAGGGAAGAAGTGGATGACGCGGCTCGGCCGGAACGGAATCTCGCGCAAGGGCTCGGGAGCGCCGATCGCGAGGGGTTTGAAGAAGTCTTTTGCACTGCGCACGTGTCGAAGCGTAGGTCTTGCGGCTTTGGGTGACGAAACCCACCTGCGAGACTGCACGTCGTGGGCAACAGATTCGATGCGATTCTCTTCGATGCCGGTGGCGTGCTGGTTCTGCCCGACCCCAAGGTTCTCGCGCCACTCATCGCCTACTACGGCGGTGACGACCGGCACGAGACGTACGTACGGGCGCACTACGCAGGTATGGCTGCAAAATCGGCGGTCACCGCGGGCGAGTCGGACTGGACCCACTACAACGCGACGTATCTCGCTCACCTTTCGGTTCCCGATGAACATCAAGAGGCGGCACTCGAGGTGCTCACGCACGTGAAGGCCAACGCCCGACTGTGGAGGCATCCGATCCCGGGTTCGGCCGATGCGTTGCGCGAACTCGCCGCACGAGGTGTGCCGACGGGCATCGTCAGCAACGCGAGCGGCCAGATCGAATCAACCCTGGAGGTGAGTGGCATCTGTCAGGTGGGTTCCGGGCCGCTCGCATCGGTGCGTTGCGTCATCGACAGTCACGTGGTGGGTGTCGAAAAGCCCGATCCGCGTATCTTCGACCACGCGCTCGTGCATTTCGACGGTATCGAACGCTCGCGCATCGCTTACGTCGGCGACTCGCTCGTGATGGACGTGCGTGGTTCCCGCGCGGCGGGACTGCACCCGATTCTCGTCGACCCCTACGACGATGCAGCCGACCATGACGTCGACCGCATCAAGACGTTGGGCGACTTGTTGTCGCTGGTTTGAGACCTACTTGCCGGCAGCGTCGACGAGCTGGCGCGCAATCACCTTGAGACAGAGCGTCTCGTCGGCACCCTCGAAGATCGACAGCACGCGAGCGTCGACGAAGAGGCGGCTGACCGAGTACTCCTCGGCGTAGCCGTAACCGCCGTGGATCTGCATCGCCTCGCGGGCCACCCACTCGGCGGCCTTGCAGACGTAGGCCTTCACCATGCTGGCCTCCATCGCACCTTCGCCCTTGGCCATCAACTTGGCAACGCCGTACGAGAACTGGCGGCTCGCCTGGATGATCGTCGCCATGCGGCCAAGCTTCGCCTTGGTGAGTTGGTAGTCGTAGACGTTCTTGCCGAACACCGAGCGGTTGTTCGCATAGTCGAGCGCCGCTTCGTACGCCGCCTGCATCACACCAACGGCGCGGGCCGCGGTTTGCAGACGACCGTTCTCGAAGCCGGCCATCTGGAAGTAGAAGCCTTTGCCGAGACCCGACTCGAGGCCGATCAGGTTCTCTGCCGGAACCCACCAATCTTCCAATGCGATTTCGTAGGAGTGCATGCCGCGGTAGCCGATCGTGTCGATCGGGCGGCCCTCCATCTTTCCGCCCTCTTCCTGGTTGAAGAGGAAGCCGTGCGCGTCGCCATGTGGCTTGGGCACGATGAACAGGCTGAGACCCTTGTGTCCGAGGCTGCGGTCGGGGTTCGTGCGGGCGAGCAACATCAGTACGTCGGCGCGCGCGCCGAACGTGCACCACGTCTTTACGCCGTTGATTCGCCATCCCTTGCGACCATCGGCAAGGTCGGACTGCGTCGCGGTGACCTTGATGTTGGCGACGTCGCTGCCGTAGTCGGGTTCGGTGACGGCGACTGCCGCGAGAACCTCGGCGGTGGAAAGTTTCGGGAGCCACTCGTGCTTCTGTTCTTCGGTGCCGCCCTTCATGAGCGCGCGGGCGAGGATCTCGGGACGCGTGATCAGCGAACCGCCGATGCCGAGTGATCCGCGCGACAACTCTTCAGTGGCGATGACGTTGCCCATGTACTCACCGTCGCCACCTTCGCTGTAGCCGCCGTACTCGGCCGGAATCGACAATCCGAAGGCACCCATCTCGGCGAGACCCGCGATGATCTCTTCGGGAACGTCGGCGTTGTGGCGGTGCACGTGCTCGGCGCGTGGTGCGACTTCCTTGGTCGCATAAGCGCGGAAGGTGTCCTGAACCATTTCGAAGTCGGCATCGAGGTGACGCGGACCCTGCTGGTCGGCGAGCGAGGCGAGAAACTCTGGCGAGCGAAACACCGAGACGAAGTCGTGGCCGAACGACAGGTCTGCCGCACTGACACCCCATAGTTGTTCGCGACCAACGAGACGAGTCACGAGATCGTGCACCATGTCGGCGGTGAAGGCGCAGGTGAGGCGTGCTTCGGTGTCGCCTTTCGCTCCGTAGTCGAGCATCGACCGGGCCGTTTCGACCGCGGCTGCCGCGTGGGCAATGTCGTACGCAAGAACTTGCTCGACGTCGGGTCCGCCACTCGCGGAGAGTTTGCGCACGGCCTTGCCGACCATTGCGCGGGCGGTTTCGATGATCGTCGCAGCGGTTTGCAGGTCGGGCGTCGGGAGGGATGCGGTGCTGGCCATGGCGCAAAACGCTAGTCGTGACCACCGCTCCGATGCCCATCGGTACGATCAGAAAATCACCTCCATCACCGACGCCTTCCGCCGCGGCATGCCGCCAGCCGAGACCCACGGAGAGACCCACGCGGTCGTGGCGTGGCGCGGAGGCAGGGAAGTTCTCGCCGCCTACGGCACCGGTTACGCGACTCCGTGTGGGCCCGATGTGACACACATCTCGTGGTCGATGGCCAAGAGCATGACGCACGCTCTCGTCGGTTTCCTCGTGGCCGACGGTCTCCTCGACATCGACGCGCCGGCTTCCGTTCCCGAGTGGTCGGGCGACGAGCGCGCCAGCATCACGCTTCGGAACCTGCTCGAGATGCGTGCGGGACTCGAGTGGATCGAAGACTACGTGCATGGAGAGAAGTCACACGTCATCGACATGCTCTTCGGTGCGGGAAGCAACGACCATGCCGCGTACGCGGCCGCACTGCCACTCGTGCACGAACCGGGAACGCATTGGGTCTACTCATCGGGCACGACCAACATCATCTGCCGTGTTCTCGGTGACTTGATCGGTGAAGGTCGAGAAGACGATGAGAGTCCGGCACAACGTCGCGAGAACATGACGCGTTTCATCAATGAGCGCCTCTTTGCACCTTTGAAGATGTCGAGCGCGACCGCCAAGTTCGATGCCGCGGGCAACTTCGTCGGGTCCTCGTACGTGTATGCGACCGCAACCGACTTCGCGCG
>JBEAPO010000062.1:0-9726 GCA_041164425.1 Actinomycetota bacterium | reverse complement strand
CCGGTCGATGATCTTGTCGTCGATGTCGGTGATGTTCGACACCAGCCGCACCTGCACGCCCGACCACGTGAGATAGCGCCGCAGAATGTCGTAGACGAGCGTGGCCCGACCGTGGCCGAGGTGCGGCGGCCCGTAGACCGTCGGTCCGCAGAGATAGATGGAAAGGTGTCCCGGCCGGCGCATCGCGAGGGGTCTGATCCCCTGTGTGGCCGTGTCATAGAGGGAAAGCACGTTCTGACTCTAGGGTAAGTGCCTATGCCAACACCCCCTGAGAAGCCATCTCTCGACGGGATCGAGAGCCGTTGGTCGGTCGCTTGGGAGTCCGAGGGCGTCTATGCGTTCGAGAGGTCGCGCCCGCGCGCCGAGGTGTTCGCCATCGACACGCCACCTCCGACCGTCAGCGGTTCGCTTCACATGGGCCATGTGTTCTCGTACACGCACACCGACACGTTGGCGCGTTTCTGGCGCATGTCGGGCAAGGCCGTTTTCTATCCAATGGGTTGGGACGACAATGGCCTGCCCACCGAGCGACGCGTGCAGAACTTCTACGGCGTCACATGCGACCCTTCGGTCGCCTACGACCCCACCTTTACGCCCCCGTTCCGCGGCGACCCACCGAAGGACCACAAGCCGATCCCGATCTCGCGGCCCAACTTCATCGAATTGTGCAACGAGCTAACCCACGAAGACGAGAAGGTCTTCGAGGAACTGTTCCGCAGGTTGGGCCTGTCGGTCGACTGGTCGCTTCTCTACACCACCATCGAGGAACGCAGCCGTCGCGTCAGCCAACGTGCGTTCCTGAACAACCTCGCGCGCGGCGAGGCCTACTCGCAAGAAGCTCCCACGTTGTGGGACGTCGACTTCGACACCGCCGTCGCACAGGCCGAACTCGAAGACCGTGACCGACCGGGCGCGTACCACACCCTCACGTTCCACAAGATCGACGGTTCGGGTGACATCCTCATCGACACCACGCGCCCCGAGCTTTTGGCAGCGTGCGTCGCCCTCGTCGCCCACCCCGACGACGAGCGTTATCAGCCGCTGTTCGGCGCGACCGTGCGCACACCTCTCTTCGACGTCGAAGTGCCCATCGTGGCCCACCCGCTCGCGCAACCCGACAAGGGCACCGGTATCGCGATGATTTGCACGTTCGGCGACACGACCGACGTGACGTGGTGGCGCGAATTGAACCTGCCGACGCGCGCCATCATCGCGCGCAACGGACGCATCATCGCCGAAGCGCCCGAGGCGATCGCATCGCAGCGCGGCCACGAAAACTACGCCGCAATTGCGGGCAAGAACGTAAAGCAGGCGCAGACCGCCGTCGTCGAACAATTGCGTGCGAGCGGCGAGATGCTGGGCGAGCCACGCGCCATCACGCACCCGGTGAAGTTCTTCGAAAAAGGCGAGCGACCGCTCGAAATCGTCACGTCGCGCCAGTGGTACATCCGCAACGGAGGCCGCGAAGCCGATCTGCGCACGCGACTCGTTCGTCGTGGTCACGAACTCACGTGGCACCCCGACCACATGCGTCACCGCTACGAAAACTGGGTCGAGGGCCTGAACGGCGACTGGCTCATCAGCCGTCAGCGTTACTTCGGAGTGCCGATTCCACTGTGGTACCCCGTTCTCAGCGACGGGTCGATCGACCACGATCATCCGCTCGTTCCCGCGGCCGACCAACTTCCCATCGACCCCAGCACCGATGTGCCCTCGGGCTACACCGAAACCCAACGCGGACAGGCCGGCGGTTTCGTCGGCGACCCCGACGTCATGGACACCTGGGCCACCAGTTCCTTGACACCGCAGATCGCGGCCGGGTGGCTCGACAACCCAACGATGTTCGCGAACGTCTTCCCCATGGACGTGCGACCCCAGGCCCACGAGATCATCCGCACGTGGCTCTTTTCGACGATGGTGCGTTCGCACTTCGAACACGACGTTGCACCGTGGTCGAACGCCGCGCTATCGGGATGGATCCTCGACCCTGACCGCAAGAAGATGTCGAAGTCGAAGGGCAACGTGGTGACACCCATCGACCTGTTCGACAAGTACGGCAGTGATGCGGTGCGCTACTGGGCGGCGAGCGCGCGCCCCGGCGTCGACACCGCGTTCAGCGAAGAACAAATGAAGGTCGGACGCAAACTCGCGACGAAACTTCTCAACGTCACGAAATTCGTTCTTTCGTTCGGCGATGTCGACCCGTCCGCGGTTCCCACCGCTCGCGTCGACATCGCGATGCTCAACAGACTTGCCGGTGTTGTCAACGAGTGCACCCAGGCCTTCACGGGCTTCGACTACGCGCGCTCGCTCGAACGAACGGAATCGTTCTTCTGGTGGTTCTGCGACGACTACGTGGAACTGGTCAAGCAACGCGCGTACGACGTCAACGGCGTGTCGTCGGCCGATGCGGCCTCGGCGCGTGTCGCATTGCGCCGAGCACTCTCGACCATCCAGCGACTCTTCGCGCCGCTCGTTCCATTCGTCGCCGAGGAAGTGTGGCGTTGGTGGAACGAATCGTCGATCCACACCGCACCGTGGCCACAGCGGGTCGACCTGCTCGCCGGTTGCGCCGATGCGGGCGACCACGAAGCCGATCTCGAGGCAATCTGCAGTGTTCTCGCCGCGGTGCGCCGGGCAAAGACCGAGGCAAAAGTCTCGCAGCGCGCAGAGGTCGCCTCGCTCGAGGTCTCGGGTCCCGACGCTGCCATCTCGGCGGTGCGCGACGCGATGGTCGACCTCACCTTCGCCGGTTCGGTGAAGACTCACACTTTCAGTGACGGCAACGAACTCACCACGTCCGTCACACTTGCTCCCACTGATGCCGCCACTGAATAGGGTCGAATAGCTCCGGCGGGTAGCGTCAGGGTCATGGTGCGACGCCCCCACCGCCACCTTCACCATCACACCTGGCCGCAACGCTTGATCTTCGGATTCAACTTCGTTGTCGCGCTCGGCATGCTCGCGGGTGGAGGTGCCCTGGTCTACGCCAACCAGCGAGTCACCGACCGCAAGGTCGTGTCGATTGCTCCCACGGGGGAACAGTCGTCCGACAGCGGTGCGGTGTCCGCCGACGCGCTTGACGACATCCCCGAGGGCGACCTCAGCTCGAAGAACTTCCTCATCACGGGTCGCGACAACAACGAATGCGTCGACAGCAACTCGCGCTATGGCAAGACGGTCGAGGGTCGCACCGGATACGCCGGCCTTACCGACACCATCATGATCATCCGCGTCAACCCCGCCGAGAACAAGGCCGCGGTGTTGTCGTTTCCGCGCGACCTCTACGTGAAGATTGCCAAGTCCGACTCGAAGAACCGCATCAATACGGCCTTCCGTCCGAACGAACCGCAGCGTCTCGTCGACACGATCATGACCAACTTCGGCATTGGGGTCGACCACTACATCGCCGTCGACTTCTGCGCCTTCAAAACCATCGTGAACGCGGTCGGTGGTGTGCGCATACCCTTCGCATACGCGGCACGCGACAAGAACACCCTCTTCGAGGTGAAGGCGCCCGGTTGCGCCGAGCTCGACGGTGACGCGGCACTCGCCTACGTTCGCTCACGCCACTACGCCTATTTCGACCCCGACAAGAACAAATGGATAGGCGACCCCTCGGGCGACTGGGGCCGCATTGCTCGGCAACAAGACTTCCTGCGCCGGGTATTGCGTGCGGCACTCGACAAGGGTGTCACGAACCCTGCGGTTGCCAACGACCTACTCGGTGCCGCACTCGACAACGTCATCACCGATGACAATTTGTCCCCTCTCAACATGCTTCAGTTGGCACGAACCATGCGCAACGTCAGCGAAAAGGACGTGCGCACTTACACCGTTGACGGTGCGATGAAGCGCATCGCAGGTCAGTCAGTCATCGAGCCGACGATCAACAACGAGACAATGAAGGCGATCCTCGGCATCTTCCGCGGTGAGACCACCATCGGTGAGGGCAACAAACAGCTGGGCCAGATCGACGCTGCGGTCGGTTCGTCACGCGCCGTGCGTTCGGCCGACGTAACCACGACAACGGTTGCACCAGAATCGGTGAATCAAACACTCTCGCAACAGCGCTTCAGCGTGACTCCACCCGACGACCCCACTTGTCGCTGACGCTCAGTTCCGGTCGAGTACTTCGCTGAGGGCGCGCGGAACGTCGGAGGGTTCGGCAACCGTCGTGATGCGTGCACCCACGTTGGCCGCAAGCACGCGTGCCTCCGCATCGTCACCTTCGGGTGCGACGATGCACAGTTCATCGACCGCGCGGGCCGCAGCGTCGACGTCGCCCGTTTCGGTGGCGCGACAATCGGACAACAACACGACCACTTTGCGCGCGGCGCGCGAACGCGACAACTGCTCGGAGGCTGCGCGCAACGCGGCCGCGAGGTCGGTCGTACCGAACCCGCGCAGGGTGAGCACCGAGTTGACGACGTCAGCCCCCGGACGTGGCACGTCCTGCGACTTGGCAACGACGACGTCGCGCCCGAACGCGAGGACGCTGTAGTCGTCGGGTTCCCGAAGTGCAACGGCCGCGGCAGCGAGAGCCGAAGTTGCGAGCGGCTTGCCTCCCATCGAACCACTACGGTCGACGACAAGACACAACGCCGTGTCACGCTTCGACCACGTGCGCGCGACGAGTTCCTCGACCTTGATGCGTCGACTCGGCCCGCTTCCCTCGAAGGCTTCGGTGCTGGCGTCGATGTCGATGTCGCCTTCGCCACGGTAGGGCTGCGAGACGATGCGGCCGATACCCCGACGCCGCCGGGTCGTCACCGACGCGATGTCGAGCATCAACCTGCCGGCGATGTGCTTCGCTGCCGCGCGCAACTTCGGGTCGGTTGCCGCGGTGAGGTCTGCGATCATCGAGAGCGTGTCGTCGGGACTCTCGCGCATCGACTCATCGATCGCGGCCTCGTCGAGTTCACCGACCTCGGGCGACACCTGCTCGAAGTTCGGGTGCCGCGACAACTCGGTGCGCGACTTCGTGCGCCGACCAGCCTCTTTTTCCGCGGCTTCGGCGGCCGCGCCTTCCTTGATCAGCGGGAGTTCGTGGCCCCGATCGGGGCTCCACCTTTTCCCGCATCACCCGATTCGGTTCGCGGCGCGAACACCGAGTCCCAGATCTCGAGGATCACGTCTTCGGCGGTGCGCGAGACGCCCTCGCGCAGGCGCACCCGGCCGCTGAGTGCGGTGAGGGCTGCATCTCGAGCGACGCTGGGTGTCGTCGGCGCCTGATCTCGCAAGACACCGAGCGACCGTGCGACGAGCGCGGTGTCGATCGCCCCACGCACCGACGAACCGGTGCGCAGGTCGGCGTGCTCGCGAGTCGCACGCACCACCCGCACGACACCTTCTATCCACGAAGCATCGAGGCCGTCGACGTGCCGCGACACGATCACAACTTCGTCGTCGAACGACTGGTAACCCACCGCGACACGACACACGCGGTCGTAGATCGCACCCGAGATGCGCGCTGTTCCGACCGAGTCGAAAGGGTTCATCGCCGCAACGAGGCGGAAACCGGGTTTCGCAGCAACGCGGCCGAGGCGCGGCACGCTGAGGTCGCCCTCGCTCATCACGGTGATGAGAACGTTCAGCGTCTCTTCGGGCACACGGTTGATTTCCTCGACGTAGAGAAGCGATCCCTCGCGCATCGCCGTGATGAGCGGACCGTCCATGAAAGCATCGGCGACGTAACCCTCGGTCAGCACGCGCGCGGGGTCGAACGCACCAGCCAAACGTGCCGGTGTCAGTTCGGCGTTGCCTTCGACGAACTCGAAACCCACACCGAGCGCGCCCGCGACGGCCCGGAGAAGGGTCGACTTGCCGGTACCAGGCGGGCCCTCGAGCACGATGTGACGGTCCGCCCCGAGAGCGGCGACGACGACTTCCAGTTCACGGGTACGGCCAACGACGTCGCGCCCCAGCCGACCGATCACTTCGTTCATGAAACGCGACTCGTCAGTCGTTCACGATGACGCCGCGAATGTTCTCGCCGTCGCGCATCGCGCGGTAACCCTCGTTGATCTGCGACAGCGGGTAGCGCTTCGTGATCAGTTCGTCGAGCTTCAACTGACCGTCGCGGTACATGCCGAGAAGCTTCGGGATGTCGGCACGCGGGTTGAGGCTGCCGAAGATGGTTCCCTTCACTTCCTTGTTGAACATCGCAAGGTTGAACAGGTTGATGCTCGCGGTTCCGCTGGTCATGGGCGAGATCGCGGTGACCACCATGGTTCCGCCCTTGCCCGTCAGGTTCTGGGCCATCTCCATCATCTCACCGTGGAGAACGCCGGGGGTCATGATGACGCGGTCGGCCATCTGTCCCCAGGTCATCTCCATCACCGGCGCCATCGCTTCTTCCATGGAAGAGAACGTGTGGGTGGCACCCATTTCCATCGCCTTCTCACGCTTGAACTCGACGGGGTCGACTGCGATGACGCGCTTGGCTCCGGCCATCTTCGCGCCCTGGACCGCGTTGATGCCGATGCCGCCGATGCCAACCACGACGACGGTGTCGCCCGGCTGTACATCGGCTCGGTTCGTCGCCGAACCCCAGCCCGTGGCGACGCCACACGACACGAGCGCAACCGACTCGAGAGGCAGATCTGGATCGACCTTGATGACCGACGCCTCGGCCACGCACGCAACCTCGGAGAACGTGCCGACCTTGGCCATCATGCCGACGGGTGTTCCGTTCGCGAGGAAGTGGCGGTGGGTGCCGTCGGTGATCATGCCGGGGATCATCGCGCCGGCACCGAGGTCACACAAGTTCTGGCGGCCCGTGCTGCAGTAGCGACAGCGCCCACACGACGGAATGAAAGAGGCCGAGACGTGGTCGCCCTTCTTCACCGAGTTGACTCCGGGGCCGACGTCGAGGATGACGCCCGCTCCTTCGTGGCCGCCCACCATCGGGAACATCGATTCGAGTCCCATCATGTCGAGCAGTTCTTGCGGTGGAACCATGTCGCCCGTGACGAGATGCTCGTCGCTGTGGCACAGACCCGCAACCTTCCAGTGCACGAGAACCTCGCCCGCCTTCGGTGCGTGAACCTCGATGTCATCAATGCTCCAGTCCTGATGGAGCCCGTGGATGACCGCTGCTTTCGCCTTCATGTTGTTTCCCCCAAGTGTCGTTTCGTCTCGTGTGTCTGATCAGTTGTAAACGAGGACGCCGCGGATGTTCTTGCCGTTGCGCATGTCGTCATAGCCGTCGTTGATGCCGTCGAGTGTGTAGGTCTTGGTGACCAGGCCGTCGAGATCGAGCTGTCCTTCGCGGTACAGACCGAGCAACTTCGGTATGTCGGCCCGCGGGTTGCCCGAGCCGAACAATGAACCAACGACCTGCTTCTCCATCAAAGTCATGTCGAGGAAGCTGACGTTCGCACTCATCTCCATCGCTGGATGGAGGTTCGTCACGACGACGCGACCGCGCTTGGCGGTCAACGCCAACGCCTGACCCATGAGTTCGCCGCTGCCGACGCCCATCGTCATGATGACCTTGTTTGCCATCGTGCCCCAGGTGAGATCGCGCACCATGTCGATTGCCTCGACGATCGATGACGACGTGTGCGTCGCTCCCAGTTCGAGAGCCTTCTCACGCTTGAATTCGATCGGGTCGATTGCTATGACGCGCTTCGCACCGGCCAACTTGGCGCCCTGAACCGCGTTTGCGCCGATGCCACCAACGCCGATGACGCACACCGTGTCACCGGGCTGCACGTCGGCGGCGTAGACGCTGCTGCCCCATCCGGTGACCACTCCGCAACCCAAGAGACATGCCCTGTCGAGTGGCACGTCCTTGTCGATCTTGATGCATGACGCCTCGTTCACCACCGTGTGGTGCGCGAAGGTCCCGAGGATGCACATCAGCGCGAGGTCGGTGCCCCGCGCATGGTGACGCGACGTCTGGTCGGCGATCTGCATTCCGAGACCGAGGTACTGGCCGAGGTCACAGAGGTTCGAGTGACCCGTGCTGCAACTCGGACAGCGACCGCATGAAGGAATGAAGCCGAAAACAACGTGGTCGCCGGGGGCGAGCCAACTGACACCCTCGCCAACCTGTTCGACGATGCCGGCGCCCTCATGGCCGCCGATGATCGGCAGCGGCGACGGCAGGTCACCGGTAACGAGGTGCTCGTCGCTGTGGCACATGCCCGACGCGGCCATCTTCACCAAGACTTCGCCCGGACCGGGCGGGTCGAGGTCGATCTCCTCGACCGACCATGGCTTGTTCAGCTCCCACAGGATTGCGGCTTTTGTCTTCACGCGTCCCCCTCGTTTCGCGACTTCTCGGGCGACCCCGAGCGCAAGATGACGCTAGCCCACGCACCGGACAGGCGTCACACGGTACGCTCACTCGCATGACCCCGGCACCCAACTCCGCCGTCCTCGAGGCCTCCGAGCACACCGCCAACGACGAAGTCGTGGTTGCCGACTCCGTCGAGGTTCTCGAAGAGCTTCTCGTCGAGGAGATCTCCATCGACGGCATGTGCGGCGTCTACTGAGACCCCCCGCTAGTCGACCCGTGTCGCATTGCGTGCCGCGATGACCATCACTCTCGAATCGAGCTGCAGCCTCTCACCGCAGGTTGCCCTCCGCCCCGAACCCTTCGGCGCACTCGCTTACCACTACGGCAACCGCCGTCTTGTTTTCTTGAAACACCCCGACGTCGTCGCGGTCGTGAAGAATCTGGCCAACCATCCAACGGTCGGTGCCACGCTCGACGCGTGCGGCATAGCAGCCGAACGACGCGCCTCGTTTCTCGCGGCCCTCGACAACCTCACGAAATCAGAGATCATCCATGTCGGCTGATTCACTCGTCTCGCAGCTGAAGCGTGGCCTCGATGCGCCGATCTGCCTCACATGGGAACTCACCTACGCATGCAATCTGCAATGCATCCACTGTTTGTCGAGCAGTGGTCAGCGCGACGCGCGCGAATTGACGACGGCGCAGGCCAAGGCGGTCATCGACGAACTTCGCGACCTGCAGGTGTTCTACATCAACATCGGTGGCGGTGAGCCGATGATTCGTCGCGACTTCTTCGACATCATCACCCACTCGGTCGACAACTCAATCGGCGTGAAATTCTCGACGAACGGTGCGTACATCGACGGTGAGAATGCGCGGCGACTCGCCGCGATGGACTACCTCGACATCCAGATCAGCCTCGACGGCACCGACACGGCGACCAACGACGCGGTGCGCGGTGCGGGATCCTTCGACACCGCAATCGCCGCAATGGACAACCTTGCGCGCGCAAACTTCGGTCCGTTCAAGATCTCGGTCGTCGTCACGCGTCACAACGTCGCACAACTCGACGACTTCAAGGCGCTCGCCGACTCGTACGGCGCGCAACTGCGCATCACGCGACTGCGTCCCGCCGGACGTGGCGCGGAAACTTGGCACGCCCTCCATCCGACGGCCGACCAACAAATCGACATTTATCGTTGGTTGCTCGGCCACGGCGAGAACGTTCTCACCGGTGATTCGTTCTTCCATTTGAATGCCCTGGGCGAGCCGCTGCCGGGTCTCAACCTCTGCGGAGCGGGCCGCGTGGTGTGCCTCATCGACCCTCTCGGCGATGTCTATGCGTGTCCTTTCGTACTGCACGACGAGTTCCGCGCCGGCAGTGTGCTCGATCCCGGTGGATTCACCAAGGTCTGGCGCGAAAGCGCGCTCTTCACGTCGTTGCGCGAACCCGAGTCGGCAGGCGCGTGCGCATCGTG
>JBEAPO010000061.1:0-25873 GCA_041164425.1 Actinomycetota bacterium | reverse complement strand
ATCGAAACGTCCACGGGTGACGGTCTGCGCATGGCGATGAAGGCCGGTGCGATGTTGTCGAACATGCGCGAGGCGTGGTGGATTCCCACCGGCGTCGTTCCGCCCGAGGCGAACCGCATGGGCAAGGTGTTGGTGAACGGCCAGCGCACGCTGCCGCACTCCATCATGGTGAACAAGCGTGGACGTCGGTTCACCAATGAAGCAGCGAACTACAACGCGTTCGGCGCGGCGTTTCACGTGGAGAACGTGTCGAGGTTCGAATACGAGAACCTGCCGTGCTGGCTGATCTTCGACCAGCAGTACGTCGACACCTACGGATTCCGCATCAGCGCGGGCGGCAACGGCTCGGTGGTGCCCGATTGGATTCCCCGTGGTGAGACACCACAGGAGCTGGCCGCGAAATTGGGTGTCGACGGCGATGAACTGGTGCGCACAATCGCGCGCTGGAACGACAACGTCGCCGAGGGCCACGACCCCGACTACGGCCGTGGCGACAGTGCGTTCGACTGCTGGTGGGGCGACCCGTATCGCAAGGGCCGTCGCGATGCGACGCTCGGAACGCTCGAGCGCGGGCCTTACTACGCCTTCGAAATCAAGAGCGGGTGTCTCGGCACGAAGGGCGGTCCGCGTGTCGACCCGAACGCCTGTGTGCTCAATGTCGACGGTGATCCGATCCCGGGTCTCTACGCGGCGGGCAACGTCATGGGTTCACCGTTCGGCATGACATACGGCGGCCCGGGCGGAACACTCGGCCCGGCGATGGTGTTCGGTTTCATTGCCGGTCGTCACGCGGCGGGTCGCAACACACCGGGCGCGTAGTGCCCGTCTAACGGCGGTTGCGTTGCGAGATCTCTCGTTGGATCTCGCGCTTCACGTCACGTTCGGCGATTGCTTGTCGCTTGTCGCCCTTGGTTCGCCCCTGAGCAAGTGCGAGTTCGACCTTCACTTTGCCGTCGCGCAGGATGATCGACAGTGGAACGAGCGTGAGCCGGTCCTTCATGATGCGTTCCCGAAAGCGACGTATCTCGGCGGTGTGCAGCAGCAACTTGCGCGCGCGATCGGGGTCGTGCGCACCGACGCCAACGGCGAACTGGTACGGGGCGATGTGCACGCCCTCGAGCCACACCTCGCCATCGACCACGCGCGCGTAGGCATCGGCAAGTTGCACTTGGCCGGTGCGCAGGCTTTTCACCTCGCTGCCGAGCAGCACGATTCCCGCCTCGACCACATCGATGATGGTGAAGTCGTGGCGAGCCTTGCGATTGCTCGCGAGAACGGATGTGCCGGTCGGTTTCATCGGGATATTCAGTGAATACCCAATGCGGCGATATCCACCGCGGCACGACGACAAATGTCGGCCAGTTCCGCCATGCGGTCGACGCCGAGCCGTGTCGACGGCCCCTGAACGCCGAGCGCAAACGATGTCGAAGAAGCGCCCGGCCCGAGTAGGGGGACCGCGACGCCATTGGCGCCTTCGTAACGCTCACCTTCGTTCGTCGCATAGCCACGTTGACGAACGGTGTCGAGTTCACGGATCATCGCGGCGTGCGCGGTGATGGTGCGGTCGGTGAAGCGGGGTAGTTCGCCGAGCTGCGCGACCAGTTCTTTTGCCGGCGTGGGTGCAAAGGCAAGCAACGCCTTGCCCATCGCCGATGCATGTAGGAACAACTCCTTGCCTGTGAGATGGTCGACGCGCAGCGGTTGGGGCGAGTGTTCCTGCAACACCACCAGTGCGGTTGTGCCGTGCAATGTCGCAAGGCTGACCGATTCATCGGTTTGGCGGCAAAGCGCACGGAGAATAGGCACCGCGCGTTCGAGGCCCGCAGACGAGAGATAGCCCTGGCCGAGAACACCGGCGAGCGGCCCAAGGCGGTAGCGCTCTGTCCCTGCGTCCTGTTCGACGAGGTGCTCGGTGGTGAGTGCTCGAAGAATGCGGTGGGTGGTGCTGGGGGAGAGACCCGTCGACTTTGCGATGACGGCGAGGGGGAGGCCGTCGCCGGGTTGTGATCCGTCAGCATGCGGTTCGGCGAGCGCGCGCAGGATCGCCGCGGCCCGGGCCACTGATTGGACGCCGCCGGGCTCTCCTGCCATACGCCCATGTTGTCAGCGCGCGTCGGGGTTGACGCGGAGGATCACAACAAAAGGCGACTTGACTAGTCGTCTTTTTGTGGAATAACATTCCGCTATTCGGAATTACTGATTTCCCGAGAAAGCCCGCGCAGATGATTTCCCTCTCCGACGTTCGCCTCACTTATCCGGCCGCGCAGCGACCGGTGCTTGACGGAGTGTCGCTGTCCGTCGGCCAGGGCGAGTTCGTATCGGTCGTCGGTGCCTCTGGGTGCGGCAAGTCGTCGTTGCTGAACGTGGTAGCGGGTCTCGATCGACCCGAGTCAGGTTCGGTCGAGGTCGAAGGTGACGTCGCGCTCATCTTCCAGGATCCGGCACTGTTCCCGTGGTTGACAGCCGCCGACAACGTTGCGCTCGCATTGCACGACAAAGGTATGCGTCGACGCGATCGTCGCGCCGCGGCGTCAGAACTGCTCGGGTTGGTCGGCTTGTCCGAAACGGGCGAGAAGCGCCCACACGAATTGTCAGGGGGGATGCGTCAGCGCGTGGCAATCGCGCGGGCCCTCGCGCGTGGTGCGAACGTGTTGTTGATGGACGAGCCGTTCTCCGCGCTCGATGCGATCACGCGTGATGCGCTGCACGGCGAACTTTCAACGTTGTGGAAAGAGCGAGGCCTCACCGTGCTCTTCGTGACCCACAACGTGCGCGAGGCCGTGACGTTGGGCCAGCGCGTCGCGTTGATGAGCGGCAAGCCCGGGCGTGTCGAACGGGTATGGACGGTCGACGAGGGTTTTCCGCGGGATCCGGCATCGAATGCCGTGCATGAACTCGAACGTGAGATCACCGAGTCGTTGCGAACCCTGATGAGTGGTTTGCATGTCTAGGGCGACGAAGTTCCGTAACGGGCTGCTGCCGTTCTTCGCTGGTACCGCTGCGGTGCTGTTCGTTTGGCAGTGCATCGTGTGGCTGAAGTTGAAGCCGACGTCGGACATCCCCTCGCCGTGGATGGTGTTCGATGCGCTGCGCGATCTGTGGCGCGAGGGTGTCATGCTCGGCGCCGTTTGGAACAGCCTGCATCGCGGCGTGCTCGGCTTTCTTCTCTCGATTGCGATTGCGACGCCGGTCGGTTTGCTCGTTGCACTGGTCAAGCCGATTCGTGCCTTCGTGCGGCCGATTCTCAGTGCGTTGCAGCAGTTGCCCTCGGTCTCGTGGGTGCCGATCTCGATCGTTCTCTTCGGTGCCTCGTCGACGACGGTCTACGCGATCATTCTGCTCGGCGCAGTTCCGTCGATCGCGAACTCGCTCGTCAGCGGTATCGACATCGTGTCTCCAACGCACATTCGAGCGGCACGCATGCTTGGTCTGCGCGGTGTGCGGTCCGTCAGGCGAGTCATTCTTCCGGCTGCGATGCCCGGCTACCTCGCCGGCCTCGAGCAAGGTTGGGCGTTCGCTTGGAGGTCGTTGATGGCTGCCGAACTCATCGCAACAACGGGCGACCTTGGGTCGGGTCTCGGCAACATCCTGACGGAGGGGCGCAACTCGCAAAACATGTCGCTGATGCTCGCCGGTGTCGCTCTCGTACTTGCCTGTGGTCTGTTCGTCGAGAAGGCCGGTTTTTCGCCGTTGCGCAAACGCATCCTCTCGACCCGCGGGCTCGCCGTTGCCTGACGCGCGTCAACAATTTCACCAGCGGTAGATTCGACGACGTGTCTGTGCCAGCAAAGTTGACGGTTCCCGAAACCGAGCTGCGTGCGATGCACGACCATGCACTCGCGGGCTATCCGTACGAGGCGTGCGGATTGATGGTGGGACATCCCGACAGGGCAGAGGTGGTGCGGTTCGTGCCGTGCACGAACGTGGCGAACAGCGCTCGCGTGTACACCATCGACCCGAAGGAACACCTGCGAGCCGAATTGGCGGCCGAAGCCGAGGGGCTCGAGATCATTGGCGTGATGCACAGCCACACCCACAGCGAGGCGTATCCCAGCCCGACCGACGTGACGCAGGCTCCCGACCCGGGGTGGCACTATCTGATTGTCACCTTGGCGAGGGAAGTGCCCGAGTCGCGCAGTTTCCGCATCGACCAAGCCGCTCCCGAGGGATCGCAGATTGCCGAAGAGGACATCTCGACGGCTTATTGGCTCGCCTGAGCAAGCCGTTGCGGGATTCAGTACAATTCCGACAGAATTAGTCGCATATTGGTTCTGCTCCATCGGGGCCCAACCGTCGGAAGGAGGCTGAGTATGAGCATCGAGACCCGCCTCAACATGGTGAACGACAGCGTGCTCGACCTCATCGGCAACACCCCGATGGTCGACGTGAGCGTGCTGTCGCCCAAGCCGTCGGTGCGGCTGGTCGCCAAGTTGGAGAACCAGAACCCGTTCGGGTCGGTGAAGGATCGCATCGCCAAGGCGATGATCGAAGCCGCAGAAAAAGATGGGCGGCTGCAACCCGGCCAGCGCATTCTCGAACCGTCATCGGGTAACACCGGCATCGCGCTCGCCGCGATCGCGCAAATCAAGGGTTACCCGATCACCATCCTCATGCCGACCAGCGTCTCGGTCGAGCGTCGTCAGATGCTCCAGATCTTCGGTGCCGACATCGTCTTGACCCCCGGTGAAGAGGGCTCGAACGGTGCGGTGCGCCGTGCACAGGAGATGGCCGAGAAGCACCCCGAGTGGTGCTTCCTCTATCAATACGGCAACGATGCCAACCCGCGCGCCCACTACGAAACCACCGGTCCCGAGGTGTTGCGCGACTGCCCCGAGATCACGCACTTCGTCGCGGGTCTAGGAACGTCGGGGACGTTGATGGGAACCGGTCGCTATCTGCGCGAGCACAAGCCCGAAGTGAAGATCATCGCCATCGAGCCGCCGCTCGGCGAGCGCGTCGAGGGTCTGCGCAATCTCGAAGACGGCTACATCCCGCCGGTGTTCGAGAACTGGAACGGATTCGAACTGCTCGACCGCAAGCGTGTCGTGCGTCCACGCGAGAGCATCGAATGGACGCGTCGTCTCGTTGCCCAGACGGGCATCTTCGCCGGACTGTCGTCGGGAGCATCCCTCGCCGGCGCCATCAAGGTGGCGAACGAAATCGACGAGGGAACAATCGTCTTCATCGTGTGCGACGGCGGTTGGAAGTACCTCTCGACGGGTGCGTACACCGACGACCTCGATGCGGCCGAAGCCGCAGCCGAGAAGATCATCTACTTCTAATCGGCGCCAGCCTTCAACCTGCGACCAGGACAACGAGTCCCGCGACGGCAAGACACGCAGCAATGATCCGTCGGCGGGCGTGGGGCTCTTTCAAGGCAACTGCGCCGATGACCGCCGCGATGACGACGCTCGATTCGCGCAGGGCAGTGACGTAACCGACCGAGGCGCGCTGTACGGCAATGAGCACCATCCAGTACGTCAACACCGACGCCGCACCACCGAGGGCAAAGTGATGCCACCGTGCGCGAAATGCTGCGAGCATCGTCGTGCGGCGACCGAACGCCAGGCCGTGTGCGGTCGTGAAGACCGCACACGCGACGAACGTGGTGAGTGGATAGAGGTTGCCACCCGTCTCTCGCGATCCGTGGCTGTCGAGCACCGAGTAGACGCCGATCGTCGCCGCAACGGCGAGCGCGGCGAGGACGTGTGCGTTGTCGGCGGGCCCTGCGATCAGCCACAAACCAACCGCGGTGATCGCAATGCCAACCACATTCAGCGTCGACAGCGAGTCGTCGAGCAGAACTACGCCGCCGACCGCGGCGAGAACCGCTCCGGTTCCTCGCGCGATGGGGTAGGTGACGGAAAAATCACCGAGGTCATACGCACGTGCGAGCGCCCACACGTAGCCCACGTGCACGAGTCCGCTGAGGGAAGCCCACGTCCACGCCGAGGCGGGAACGCCGCCGAGCGCGACGACGAGTACCGCACATCCGAGGCCTGCGACGAAGAACTGCCCCCACAACGCGTGCCATCTATCGCCGCTCTGTTTGATCGCAAGGTTCCACCCCGCATGCAGGAAAGCCGCTCCGATCGCGAGAAGAGTGGCCCCGAGCACGCGCTCAACGTACTCGCGACGACGAAGCCATAGATTGAAAGGCGATGGTCCAGCCGATCGGAATGTTCGACTCCGGTTTCGGGGGCCTCACCGTGGCGCGTGCGGTCATCGACCTGTTGCCCGCCGAGGATCTGGTGTACATCGGCGATACCGGGCGCTATCCATACGGCAACAAACCAGCGGCCGAGGTGCAGCGCTACGCCCACGAGATTGCAACCAGCCTCGTGAACGACTTCGACGTGAAGATGATCGTGGTTGCGTGCAACACCGCAGCATCCGTCGCCCTTGACCAACTGTCGGCGATCCTTCCCGTGCCGGTGGTCAGCGTCATCGAGCCCGGTGCACGCGCACTCGTCCAGGCAACGCGCAACGGACGCGCGGGCGTGATCGGCACGGTAGGCACCATCGACTCGGGTGCCTACGACAAAGCCGTTTCCGAAGTAGATGCTTCGGTGGAACTCGTGTCGGCGGCGTGTCCGGGCCTCGTCGAATTCGTCGAACGCGGCCAGACGACGGGCACCGAGGTGCGCGTGCTCACCGAACGCCTGCTCGCCCCGGTTTCGTCTGCGGGCGTTGACACTCTGCTGCTGGGTTGCACGCACTACCCGTACCTGGCGCGCGTGATCGGCGACGTGATGGGTCCCGACGTGGTGTTGGTGTCGTCGGCCGACGAAACGGCGTTCGCGGTGCGCTCGATGCTGGTGTCCACCGGCATGGCGGAAACTGCACAGCGAACGGGTGAACACCGCTTCTTTTCGTCGGGCGACCCCGAGTGGTTCGCGAGGTTGGGTAGCCGCCTGTTCGGTCCCGAGCTCTCCGATGCACAATCATGGTCGGCATGACACGACCCGACGGCCGACATCCCAACGAACTTCGTCCGCTCACCTTCGAGCGCGACTACACCGAAATGGCGGCGGGCTCGGTGCTCGTGTCGTTCGGACGCACGCGAGTGTTGTGCACCGCGTCGATCGACGAAGACGTTCCGCGCTGGATGAAGGGCAGTGGCAAGGGTTGGGTGACTGCCGAGTACAGCATGCTGCCGGGCTCGTCGCCCGAGCGCGTCGACCGCGAAGCGGCAAAGGGCAAGCAGAGTGGTCGCACCGTCGAGATCCAGCGTCTCATCGGCCGCTCGCTGCGCGCCGCATGCGACATGACGCTTCTCGGTGAACGGCAGGTGGTCGTCGACTGTGATGTGTTGCAGGCCGACGGTGGTACGCGAACGGCCAGTATCTGCGGCGGCTTCGTGGCATTGCACGACGCGCTCACGCGTCTCGTGCAGAACGGATCAGTGAAGAAGCACCCGCTGCACTCTCAGTGTGCGGCGATCAGTGTGGGCATCCACAACGGCACGCCGATTCTCGACCTGCCCTACGTCGAGGACAGTTCGGCCGAGGTCGACATGAACGTGGTGATGCTTCAGCCGGTCGGCGGGGGCGAGGCGAGGTTCGTCGAGGTGCAGGGCACGGCAGAGGGTCAGGCTTTCGCTCGCTCGGAACTCGACGCGCTGCTCGAACTCGCGTCGCACGGCCTTGGTCGAATCTTCGACGCGCAGCGCAGCGTGTTGTCGACGCCGCCCGTGGTACGTCCGCTCGGTCGCTGATGACCGATCGCGTCGGCGCCCCGCGCGAACTCGTGTGCGCGACGGCGAACCCGGGCAAGGTGGCCGAGATTGCGGGAATGCTGCCCGAGGGTTGGGTGCTACTGCCGCGCCCCGAAGGGGTCGGCAGCATCATCGAGGATGCCGGCACGCTGGTGGGTAACGCGCGCTTGAAGGCCCGCGCGATCCTTGCGGCGACGGGTAGGGCAGCGGTGGCCGATGACACCGGTCTCGAAGTCGCTGCACTCGGCGGCGCGCCGGGCGTCGACACCGCCGTCTACGCGGGCGATGGATGCACCGATGCGCAGAACAGAAGCAAGTTGCTCGGCGCGCTCGCGGGGGTCAGCAATCGCGGTGCACGTTTCGTCACGGTGGTACTCGTTGCTTGGCCCGACGGCTCGGAAACCGTCGTGCGGGGTGTGTGCGAAGGACGCATCGCCGACGCGGAACGCGGAGAACGCGGCTTCGGTTTCGACCCGTTGTTCGTGCCCGACGATGGCGACGGGCGAACGTTTGCCGAGATGACGGCCGAAGAAAAGAACGCGGTGTCGCACCGGGGGCGGGCGTTTCGTGAACTTGCCGCCGCGCTACGCGACTGACGAGACGTCACCATCCGCGTAGGTCGATGGTCCACTCGTCGACGACGAGGCCGTCGCGGTGCACCCACGCGCGTTCGTGTTGCGACATCGTGGGGTCGATGTGCGCGGGTACGACCAGCACTCGTTCGCCGATCTTGGGTAGGAAAGTCGGTGCAGCGTGCGAATTCGGGTCGCGCTTCACGGCGAACGTGACGTGTTCGTCGGAGCAGAACCACACGTCGTAGCCGTCGACTTCGGGGTTGCCGTGGTCCATGCCGAGCGCCTTCAGACCGACATCGGCCACGGCCCAGCCCGCCGCGCGCGAGATGACGGTTCCAACGACGTGTACGGCCTGGCGGAAGGGCAATCCGAGCGTTGCATACTGCGTGTCCATCAGCGCGTAGCTGCCCGCCTGCAGTTCGGTGATCCCGGTGTCGAGATGCTCGCGCCACGTGCCCGTGCCACCCGCCGAGACGATGTCGCCACCGACCTTCGTGGCGCACGCGAGCAGTGTGTCCATGGCGGCGCGAACCTGTTCGACCTTCGCGGCGGGGTCGGCCACCATCATGAGGTGCCCCTCGTATCCCATCACCCCGCGGACGTTCATTCGCAGCGACCGTGCGAGATCGGCGAGCCTCGCCGCATCGTCGGGTTCGACGCCGCAGCGGGGGAGGCCCACGAACACGTCGATCAACACGTTCTTGATTCCGGCACGCGCCGCGGCCTGCACCGTCTCGTCGGAATCAACGGCGACGGTCGCCCCCGTGGCGGCGATCGCGCCGAGACGTGCGGGGTCGACCGATTCGTTGGCGAGAAGAAAGTCAGCCTCGATGCCCGACTTGGCGAGGCCGGAGATCTCGCGTGGTGTGGCACACGTGAAGCCGTTGTGTCCGAAGCGCTGCTGAACCTTTGCGAGGGCACTGCACTTGTGAGCCTTCACGTGAGGGCGCAGGCGACTGCCGGGCCACGCCTGCGACATGGTCGCGAGGTTGGCCTCGAGCGCGCCCGCATCGATGATGAGAGCAGGGGTCGGCAAGTCGTCGATGAACACGTGCCGGCGGAGAGACTCGAACTCTCACTTGCGGCGTCCTAAGCGCCGTGCCTCTGCCATTGGGCTACGCCGGCGGCGGAACGAAGGCTAACTCTCGGTGCGTCGGGAACGGGAGCGTTCTTTGACAGAATGTAAAGGTGACGACAAAAACGGCTCCGCCCGCCAGCCCCGTTTCGGGCCTCTCGAAGGAAGCGCTCACCGACCAGCTTGGTCTCGCCGACTCCGTCGTCGACGAGGCATCACTTGCCAACAGCGTGAAGCGCTTTGCCGAGCAGAAGATCGTCCTGCCCACGTTCGGGCAGTTGGCTGATCCGTCGACGATCCCGGCCGACGTGGCGGCGGGTCTCGTGGGTCTCGACAAGAACGCCCCCGATGCCCGCAACCTCTTCCGCGTCCACTGGTACAACGACATGGCCGGCAATCGCGTGTCGGTGCCCGATCATGTGGTGTTGCCGTCGTCTCTGACCGGAGTCGAAAGCCCGATCATCGTTGTGTTCGGCGATCGATTCCCGATGATCACCGCACACAAGGTGCTCGCCGCCTATTCGTGTTTTGCGCCACGTGTCATTTCGGGTCAGTTCGACCCGACGAAGCACCGCGCGGTGTGGCCGTCGACGGGCAACTACGCACGAGGTGGTGTCGCCATCAGCCGCATCATGGGTAGTCGCGGCGTCGCGGTGTTGCCCGCGGGCATGTCGCAGGAACGCTTCGACTGGCTCGACCGTTGGGTGGCCGACCCCGCCGACGTCATCCGCACGCCGGGGACCGAGAGCAACGTGAAAGAGATCTACGACGCATGCAATGAGATGGCGAAGGATCCCGGAAACTTCATCCTGAACCAGTTCTGTGAGTTCGGCAACCACGTGGGTCACTACTACGTGACAGGGTCGGCTCTTGCCCACGCATTCGAGACCGTGGCAAAGAACAGTGGTAACCCGCGTTTGCGCTGCGCCGCATTCACCTCGGCCACGGGTAGTGCGGGAACGATCGCGGCCGGCGACAGGCTGAAGGATCTCTATGGCACCAAGATCGTCGCCGTCGAGGCGCTCGAGTGCCCGACGATGCTCGAGAATGGCTTTGGCGAACACAACATCCAGGGCATTGGCGACAAACACATTCCGCTCATCCACAACGTGATGAACACCGACGTCGTTGTGGCGGTCTCCGACCGCGCGACCGACGAACTCGACGTGCTCTTCAACACCGCCGAGGGCAAGGCTTATCTCTCCGACCGACTCGGTCTGTCTGCCGACCTGCTCGAGCACCTAGAACACTTCGGTTTCTCGGCCATCTGTAACGTGCTCGCCGCCATCAAGACGGCGAAACTGTTGGGCCTCGGTGCGGACGACGCACTCATCACCATCGCCACCGACGGCTCGGCGTTGTACCCCAGCGAGCGTGTGAAGACTCTCGCACACCGTTTCGGGAACGACTTCACCCGTGCCGATGCGGCCGAGGTCTACGGTGAACATCTCGCGAATGTCAACACCGATGCGATGATCGACTGCACCGAACGCGACCGCAACCGAATCTTCAATCTCGGCTACTACACGTGGGTCGAACAACAGGGAACGCCACTCGATGTGTTCGAGGCGCGACGTTCGCAGGACTTCTGGCGGGGCATCCGCGCCTACATGCCCGTGTGGGATGAAATGATCGCCGACTTCAACGCCCGCGTCGCGGCGCACAAGTAGCCGATGCGCGCGGTCGTCGCAGAGCGCCTCCGGTGCGCGTCGTGCGGCGCCGTGGTACCCGTTGCGACCGCGCTCTCGTGGCGTTGTCCGAACGCTGTTGGCACGGACCGGCAGCACGTTCTCCTCATCGACAGTCGCGATGACGGTGCCGAGTTCGTGCCGGACGAGTCCGACAATCCGTTCGTTGCGTTCCGTCGCATGTTGGCATGGGACGCATTCGCCGCGTCCGCGGGGCTTTCCGACGACGAGCGTCGTTCGTTCATCGAACGCACCGACGAGCTGGTAGCCGCCGTCGCCGGAACCGGATTCCGCTTCACGCCCGTGGCGCGTGAAGCGCGTCTGTCGGCGGAACTCGGCTTCTCGGACGCGGGCGGTGTGTGGGTGAAAGACGAAACACACAACGTTGCGGGATCGCACAAGGCACGGCATCTCTTCACCGAACTTCTGCATTTGTTGCTCGCCGAATCGCGCGGCCTCGCTCCGTGGAATTCGGATACTCGGCCCGAGCTCGCCATTGCATCGTGTGGCAACGCGGCGATCGCGGCCTCGACCCTTGCGGCAGCCGTGCGCTGGCCGATTCGAGTGTTCGTGCCGCAGTCGGCGGGTGGTGTCGTCGTGGAGACATTGAACATTCTTGGTGCGACGATCGAGCGTTGTCCGCGCCGCGCCGACGACCCGCCCGGCGATCCTTGTGTTCTGCGTTTCCGTGAACGTGTCGCCGCTGGCGCCGTGCCTTTCGGTGTGCAGGGGACGGAGAACGCGTGGTGCCTCGACGGCGGTCGGGTGATCGGTTGGGAGATCGTTCACCAACTCGGGCGCGATGCGCTGTCGAAGATGGTCGTGCAGGTTGGCGGAGGCGCCTTCGCCGCGGGGCTCGGAGAAGCGTTGGTGCTGTCGGATTCGCACACGGCGCTCGTGACGGTGCAGACCGAGGGTTGTGCACCGCTCGAACGGGCGTGGCGTGTGGCGTCCGCATCCGGTGGCACCGCGGATGCGGGGCCGCGCTGGGCTGAGTGCATGTGGCCGTGGGAGTCAGAGCCGGCATCACTGGCCGACGGCATCCTCGACGACGAGACATACGACTGGGTCGCGGTGTGCGACGCAATGACGAAGACCGGCGGGTTTCCCGTTGTTGCACCGGAGTCCGACGTGATTGCCGCCTACGCGACGGCGCATCGCACGACGTCGATCGACGTTTCGCCGACGGGCAGTGCTGGCCTCGCGGGCGTGATCACGATGCGTGCTTCGAAACGAATCGAATCCTCGGAGCGCGTGGGAATCGTGTTCAGCGGCGTCAGACGTGGCGTGGATCTGCCTCGACTTCGTTGAGGCGACCGTTCTCCACGTCGTAGACGAACCCACGGATGTGGTCCTTGAACTTGATGAACGGTGAATGCAAGAGTCGGCCGATGCTTTGGCGAACGTCTTCGTACGGGTCGTCGAAGGCCTCGAGCGACCACCACGGCTTCAGGCCACTCTCGAACGCAAGCTCGGCGTAGAACTTCGCCTCTTCGACCTTCTGCAGGCCGCAGTCGGTGTGGTGAATGAGCACGATCTCTTTTGTGTTCAGCAACCGCTGAGAGAGCACGAGTGATCGCACGACGTCGTCGGTGACCACGCCACCGGCGTTTCGAATGACGTGGGCGTCACCGTGTGCCAGGCCGAGCATCTGGAAGATGTCCATACGGCTGTCCATGCACGCAACAATCGCGAGGTGGCGGCGCGGTCGGAGAGCAAGGCCGTGGTCGGCGAACTGAGTGACGAAGTTCTCGTTGTTGCCGAGGAGTTCGTCGGTGCTCGGCGAGAATTGTTCGTCTTCGTCGTCTGTCACCGAATCATTCTGCCCGAAGTGGGCGGCCCACGCCGTCCCCCCACTAGCCTCACGGCCATGGCGCAGTCGTCTTCATTCCCCGCAGGTTCGGTACCCATGTCGCTCGAGGCGGGCTCGACCGACCCCCGTTTCGACGTGTTCGGTCGGCTCATGAAGAACCGCGTCGTCATGTTGGGTACCGACGTGAACGACGACATCGCCAACCAGATCTGCGCCCAGCTTCTGTATCTCGAGGGCGAAGATCCCAACTCCGACATCTGGCTCTACATCAACAGCCCCGGTGGGTCGATCACCGCGGGTATGGCCATCTACGACACCATGCAATTCGTGTCGTGTGACGTTGCGACTGTGTGCATGGGTCTCGCTGCGTCCATGGGACAGTTCCTGCTCACGGCGGGGACGAAGGGCAAGCGTTACACCTTGCCGAATGCGCGCATCATGATGCACCAGCCCCTTGCCGGTCTGCGCGGTCAGGCCACCGACATCGCGATTCAAGCCGAGCAGTTGGCGCACATCAAGCGCAAGATGGCCGAACTCACCTCGCTTCATTCGGGCAAGCCGATCGAGCAGATTCAGGCCGACAGCGAACGTGACCGTTGGTTCACGGCCGAAGAGGCACAGCAGTACGGTCTCGTCGACAAGGTCATTGTGAAGCGGGGGGAAATCCGCTGAGATCGACGCCGCAGGTGTCCTTCACCCATTGAAGGGCCCGGGAGGCCGCCTTGTTTGCCTGCAGGGCCTCTTTGGTGAACGTCTCTACGTCGTCACTGTTCGCCGTGTTCAACCTCGCGGCATCCTCAAGCATCGTCGCGAGAGTCTCCCAGTCCTCAGCGACTGCTGACGGAGCGACTTCTCCGAGTCTGCGGTAGCGCGACACCAACACGTCTGCATCCGACTGTGACGCGGGAACCATCGCGATTCCCGGCATCTCCCGGGAAAGCTGCCGACAGAAATTCGTCGCCGTGCGGTCGGGCTCACCACACGAGGCCAGGAGCAACGCACCAGAACATGCGACGACGAATGCTGCCATTGCCGATGTCGGCCGTCGTCGGCACACATGGGGGAGAAGTCGCACAACGTTCACCGACTTCATCTTTTCACAGTGTGTCGAACCCCGACGGGCAGGAGTCATCAGCGTGTTCGCAAGCATCAACTCATCGACGTTGTTCGGAATCGAAGGTGCACCGGTCAGCGTCGAAGTACACATCGGCGCGGGCCTTCCGGGCTTCAGCGTCGTCGGTCTTCCCGATGAAGCATGTCGCGAAGCGCGCGACAGGGTGCGCGCCGCACTGTTGTCGAGCGGTTTCGAATGGCCGAATCGTCGCATCACCGTGAATCTCGCACCGAGCGACAGGCGAAAGGGTGGTTCGGGTCTCGACCTCGCTCTGGCGATCGGGATCCTGGTCGCGCAGGGCAAGGTCGACCAAGAGGCGACGTCGGGAATCGGTTTCGTCGCCGAACTCGGACTCGACGGTTCGTTGAAGCACGTTCCCGGTACCGCACCGCTTGTCGCCGCGATGCGCGATCTGCATGTCGTGGTCGCAACGGCGGCGGGAAGCGATGCTCTCGTCGCCTCGCCACGTCGGGTCGCTGTTGCTGATTCCTTGGGCGACGTCGTGCAGGCGTTGCAACGTGGCGCAACTTGGTGCGAGCCGGAACGTTTCGTATGCGCGAACCAGACCGCGGCTGAGGTCGACATGGCCGACGTGCGCGGTCAACCGGTCGCGCGTCGCGCAGCCGAAGTCGCCGCGGCCGGAGGCCACAATCTTCTGCTTGTCGGTGGCCCCGGTGGGGGAAAGACGATGCTCGCCGAACGCATCGCGGGTCTGTTGCCACCGCTCGACGGCGTCGATGCGCTGACCGCGACGATGATTCGATCGGCAGCGGGCGAACGTCTCGGGGGGCTCGTTCTCGTGCCGCCATTTCGTGCCCCTCACCACAGCGTGTCGATGATCGCGATGGTCGGCGGTGGCTCGGGAGTCGTGCGGCCGGGCGAAGTGTCCCTTGCCCACGGTGGGGTTCTGTTCCTTGACGAGGTGGGGGAGTTCGCCCCGAGTGTGCTCGACGCACTTCGTCAGCCATTGGAGAGCGGCGAGATTCGTCTCGCACGTTCCGGTGCGACGATCACGTTGCCCGCGCGGTTTCTCTTGGTCGGCGCGACCAACCCCTGTCCGTGCGGTGGCGGTGCGCCCGGGTCGTGCGTCTGCAACGACGCAGCGCGCCAGCGTTACTTGCGAAGGCTGTCGGGTCCATTGCTCGACCGCTTCGACCTGCGCGTGGCCGTTGCTGCAACGTCGCCTGCCGATCTCGTCGACACGGGGCCGGGTGAGTCGACGGCGGCGATGCGGCGCCGGGTGGACGCCGCACGGTGTATCGCAGAGGCGCGTCAGGGCAAGGTGAATTCCCGACTATCGATTGCGGAGCTCGATGAACACGCACCACTTGGCGGCGCGGCTCGGGCGCTCCTGTTGTCGGAACTCGAGGCGGGCCGTTTGACGGGTCGTGGCTATCACCGCGTGCGCAGAGTCGCGCGCACGTTGAGCGACCTCACGGGATCCTCGATGGTCGAGAGTGACCACGTTCGCGAAGCCATCGCGCTGCGTGCGCGGGTCGGTGCCACACGATGACCGACCATCCTGACTGGGCCTACGCGGCTGCACTGACGAACGTGCCTGGCTGTGGGTCGACGGCGGCGTTCCGACTGCTCGTTCTCCACGAGCCGCGCGAGGCGTACGAACGAGCGGTGGCCGAGGCCACATCGCGTGGCGCACGCATCGACGACGGAGCGGTCGGTGAGATGCGCGATCGCTGCGAGCGGTCCGGTATCCGGGTGTCGTGGGTTCGCGCTCCCGGGTTTCCCCTGGTTCTCGCTGCGAATCCGGGCCCGTGCGGCGTGTTCTTCTTTCGGGGTGACACCGATTGTCTTGGTGGGCGTCGCGTCGGCATCGTCGGCACCCGCACACCAACCCCGTCGGGTGTTTACACCGCGCGCGAAATCGCCGAAGGTCTCTCGCGAGCCGGCGTGCACGTCGTGTCCGGTCTCGCCAAGGGAATCGACGGCGCGGCACATGACGGAGTGCGAGCGGCGACCGACGGGTCTCCATGGCCGGGTCGTGCGATCGCGGTGGTCGGTAGCGGCCTCGACGTCGTGTATCCGCGTGCGAACGCGGCCTTGTGGGAATGGGTATCCGACCACGGCTTGCTCATCTCGGAACATCCGCCGGGTTCCGCAGCGGAACCGCACCACTTTCCGCGACGCAATCGGTTGATTGCAGCGCTCTCCGAGGTTGTGGTCGTTGTCGAGTCGCGCGAGTCGGGCGGGTCGATGTCGACGGTACGTCAGGCGATCGAACGGCAGCGCGACGTCGTCGCCGTGCCGGGTTCACCGCGCGTCGTCAGCGCTGCCGGAACCAACCTTCTCATCCAGCAGGGCTGCGGCGCGGTCACGTGTGCTGCGGACATTCTTTCGGTTCTCGCGCTCGACCACCGCCACGCCGATGCGATGACGCACGACGAGCGTGTCACGCCCGACCCGCGCGATGTCGTGGTGCTCGAGGCGTGTTCTCGCGGTCCGGTCACTCTCGATCAATTGATGATCACCACAGGTTGCACGCTTGCCGAACTTGCCCTTTCGCTCGGGCGTCTCGAGGCGACCGGCTGGGTGATGGAGGAGGCCGGATGGTGGGAGGCTCTACTGTTGAGGCGTGGGCGGCACGCAGGCGAAAGCATTACGTGACTGGCGCCTCGACGACTTCGTCGGGTCGCTCACGTCCGCGTCCGACAACACGCGTCTGGCCTATGAAAACGACGTCACGCAGTTCGCTGAGTGGGCGGCAGAGAACGGGACGAAGAAACCCGAGGGCGTGACCCGTGCCCAGGTGAAGCAATATCTCGCTCACCTCACACGCACCGACCACGCCAAGCGCACGATCGCGCGCAAACTCGCCGCGTTGCGGCGATATTTCGGTTGGCTCGTGCGCGAGTCGGTGGGCACGCGTCGGCGCGTCGCGAATCCCACCATCGGCGTGCGTTCACCACAGGGTGAGGGTCGCCTGCCACGCGTACTTGGCCCCGATCAACTCGATGCATTGCTGTCCGGCAACCAACTCGAAGTCGACGACCCGCCGTGGCGTCTCGCGCGCGACACGGCGGTGGTGGAACTTCTCTACGGCAGCGGTCTGCGTGTGAGCGAACTCTGCTCGCTCACTCTCGGCAGTGTCGACCTGCACGGTGCCGCCGCAACCGTGTGGGGAAAGGGATCGAAAGAACGCAGAGTGCCGCTCAGCCCGCCGTGCGTCGTTGCTCTCGAACAATGGTCGGCGCTTCGCATCGAAGTGGCGGGTCCGAAGGGCCTGCGCGATCCACTCTTTGTGAACGGTCGTGGCAACAAGTTGACGCCACGCGACGTCCGACGGATTCTGGACAGGCGCGCCATCGATCCGACGCACCCCCACGCTCTTCGCCACACGTTCGCCACGCATCTTCTCGACAACGGCGCCGATCTGCGCGCGGTCCAGGAATTGCTCGGCCACGCGAGCGTTGCAACGACGCAGCGCTACACGCACGTGAGTCGCGAGCGGTTGCAGTCGGCTTACCTCGCTTCGCACCCGCGGGCCTGATCGGAACCCGCATGTGTGCTCCACCCCTCGACAACCCGACGATGGAGGGACGTCCGCGCCGTTACACGCTGAACTCGGCCTGGTCGCATTGGACGGGAGAACGCGAACCTCGTGCCCGTGAATGGCTCGTCGTCAACTACTCGGGTCTCGTGAAGTTCGTGGCAGGCCGTCTCGGCGCCGGTCTGCCGAAATCGGTCGACACGGCTGATCTCGTGAGCGCGGGCGTGTTCGGGTTGATGGACGCAATCGACAAATTCGATCCCGATCATGGCGTGAAGTTCGAGACGTACGCCGTGCCGCGCATCCGCGGTGCGATCCTCGACAGCCTGCGGGCGCTCGACTGGGTGCCCCGTTCGGTTCGCGCGCGGGCGCGCTCGGTGCAGGACGCGATCTCCGACCTCGAGCACACACTCGGTCGTGCCCCGAACGAAGAAGAAATTGCCACGCAACTCGGCGTCGCCGTCGAAGAACTTCAGAAGTGGTTGTCCGACATCGCGGCCGGCAACGTCGGACCACTCGACCACATCATCGCCGACTCTGCTCCACGCGCCGACGGGGCCGACGCGCCGCTCGAAGAGCGCGCGTTGCGCGATCACATGCGCGCCGAGATCAAGAACCTGCCCGAACGCGAACGCACAGTCCTGGTTCTCTACTACGAGGAAAACCTCACACTCTCGGAAATCGGCGAGGTACTCGGGGTCACCGAGAGCCGCGTCTCCCAGATCCATTCGAAAGCGGTGCTGCAATTGCGCTCGCGTTTGGCGGCCGCCGACTTCTGACGGAGCTCGCGCATGATCGCGTCGCTTGTCGCCGCGGTGTGCCTCGCTGTTCCGGCCGTCTTTCCCGTAGATGGCCGGGTCACCGACTGGTTTCGGCCACCCGTGTGCGAGCGTTGCGCGGGCAATCGTGGTCTCGAGGTGTCTGCCGTCGGTGGCTCGATGGTCGTGGTGCCGGTCACTGGCAACGTCGAATTCGTCGGACCTGTCGGGGGAGTGAATTACGTCGTCGTGGCAGTCTCCGGGCAGTCCGGGCTGCGGGCCGTCGTGGGAGGAGTCGAGAGCGTTGCGGTCGCCCGAGGCGACCTTGTCACGGCGGGGCAGAGGCTCGGCACGTCCGGAGGTGCCATGTTCCTCGGATTCAGGGTCGGCCCGCGCCGCAAGAATCGGTATCTCGACCCGGCGCCACTCTTCGGCCTGTCACGAAGGCGTGCGCGATTGGTGGCTCCCGAGTCCGACCCCGTTAGCCTTCCCCCGCGGCCGAGTCACCCGACCCGGCCGGAATTCCCAACACGTCATTGCTCGGTTCTCCCACCTGTGGTCGCTTCGGCGCGGGGGCCGGGCCCGTAACCACAGGAGAGGAGAACATCATGGCTGTCGTTTCCATGCGACAAATGCTCGAGGCTGGTTGTCACTTCGGACACCAGACCCGCCGTTGGAACCCCAAGATGCGTCGTTTCATCTTCGGCGAGCGCAACGGCATTTACATCATCGATCTCGAACAGACGATGGACCGTATCGAAAATGCGTACGTCTTCGTGCGTGATCTCGTCGCCAACGGAGGCTCGGTTCTGTTCGTTGGCACCAAGAAGCAGGCGCAGGATCCCATCCGCGACCACGCCAACCGTTGTGGAATGCCCTACGTCAACGAGCGTTGGCTCGGCGGCATGCTCACCAACTTCGAGACCATCTCGAAGCGCGTCGGCAAGATGCAGGAATACGAGCGCATGATCGCCACGGGCGAATTCGAGGCCATGCCGAAGAAAGAAGCCCTTCTTCTCGGTCGCGAACTCGCCAAGCTGCAGAAGAACCTCTCGGGCATCAGCGCAATGACGCGCCGTCCCGACGCGGTGTTCGTTCTCGACACGATGAAAGAGCACATCGCCGTCACCGAGGCGAACAAGCTCGGCATTCCCGTCGTGGCCGTCGTCGACACCAACGTCGACCCAGACGTCGTCCAGTTCCCGATCCCGGGCAACGACGACGCGATCCGCGCCAACGACCTCATGACGCACGTCATCGCCGAAGCCGTTCTCGAAGGCCGCCTCATGGCGTCGAAGAAGGCCGCTGCCGCGACCGAAGCACCCAAGCCCATCCCCGCACCCCCCACCGCGGCAGCAACAGGAGCCTGATCAAAGAAATGTCGTTCACCGCACAAGATGTGAAGACCCTGCGCGAATCCACCGGCGCGGGAATGATGGATTGCAAGAAGGCCCTCGAGGCGAACAACGGCAGCATCGAAGATGCCAAGCAGTGGTTGCGTGAAAAGGGCCTGGCCGCCAGCGCCAAGCGCGACGATCGCGAGAACACCCAAGGTGTCGTCGCGCTGGTCGTCAAGGGCAACGTCGGTGCCATCGCGAAGTTGAAGTGTGAAACCGACTTCGTCGCGGGATCCGATGCGTTCAAGGCCGAGGCCGAGACGCTGGCGAATCTCGTCGCCGACAAGGGTGTCGATGCGGTCGCTGAACGCGCCGCACAACTCGACGACCTGAAGATCACGCTGAAGGAGAAGATCGAGCTCGGCGAAGTCGTGCGGATCGAGGCCGCCGCCGGCAACATCATCGATTCGTACCTGCACATCCAGGGCGGCCGCGGCGTCAACGGCGTTCTCGTCGAGATGTCCGGAGCCTCGGTCGAACTCGCCCACGATGTGGCCGTGCACATCGGCTTCGCGAGGCCCCGTTACCTCGCCCGCGAAGACGTGCCCGCCGACGTTCTCGACAAAGAGCGCGCCACGCTGGAAGTCATCACCCGCAACGAGGGCAAGCCCGAGGCGGCGATCCCGAAGATCGTCGAGGGTCGAATCGGCGGTTTCTACAAGGACGTGTGCCTTCTCGAACAGCCCTACGCCAAGGACGACAAGCAGTCGGTCACTCAGTTCATCGGGTCTGCCAAGATTGTGACGTACGCACAAGTGGAGATCGGCTGACGAACGCATGACGAACGACGCAACCCCGGCAAAGGGCGCACCGCGCACGCAGCCCCGCTGGAACCGCGTCGTTCTCAAGTTGTCCGGCGAGGCGCTCGCCGAACCCAACGGGTTCGGCCTCGACTCGAACGTCTTGCATCAGATCGCAACCGAATTACACGAAGCAGTCGACGAGTTCGGAGTCGACGTCGCCATCGTGGTGGGAGGCGGCAACTTCTGGCGCGGAATGAAGGGCGCCGGCCAGGGCATGGACCAGGCGCAGGCCGACTACATGGGAATGATCGCAACGGTCATGAACGGCCTGGCGCTGCAGGATGCCCTCGAACGCGTCGGCCAGCACTCGCGCGTGATGACTGCGGTCGAGATGCCCAAGGTCGCTGAGCCCTACATTCGTCGTCGCGCCGAGCGCCACCTCGAGAAGGGTCGCATCGTCATCCTCGCGGGTGGTACCGGCAACCCGTTCTTCACCACCGACACGGCCGCGGCGCTTCGCGCCGCCGAGATTTCAGCACAGGCGATCCTGAAGGGGACACATTCGGGTGTCGACGGCGTGTATACAGCCGACCCGAAGAAGGACCCGACTGCAACCCGGTACGAACGCATCAGTCACCTCGACGTCATCACAAAGGGCCTGAAGGTGATGGACTCGACGGCGATCACTTTCTGCATGGACAACAAGTTGCCGATCGTCGTTTTCGAGTTGCTGAAGGAGGGAAACGTCAAGTCCATCCTCAGGGGCGAGGCAGTCGGTACGCTGGTCGGGTGACCGACGAAACCATCCTCGACGCCATCGAGAAGATGGAAAAGGCCGTCGAGCACGTCCAGGGACAATTCATTGGTGTGCGCACCGGTCGCGCGACACCTTCGATCGTCGAAAAGATCATGGTCGAGTACTACGGCTCGTCGGTGCCACTGCAGCAGCTCGCCGGGTTCCAGGTGCCCGAGGCCCGAATGCTCGTGGTCAAGCCGCATGTCAGGGGTTCGATGGGCGCCATCGAGAAGGCCATCCAGGCCTCCGACCTCGGACTCAACCCCTCGAACGACGGCATCGTCATCCGTCTCGCATTTCCCGCACTCACCGAAGAACGCCGCAAGGAATACGTGAAGGTGGTCAAGTCGATGGCCGAAGACGGCCGAATCGCCGTGCGCAACATCCGACGTGACGCACGCAAGACCCTCGAGACCGCCGAGAAAGACGGCGACATCTCGAAAGACGAACTCGAGCGTGCCGAGAAGGAACTCGACAAGGTGACTCACGAGCACGTGGAGATGATCGACAAGGCCTTTGCTCGCAAGGAGCAGGAACTTCTCGAAGTCTGACCAACAACACCGAAAGGTTGGAACATGAGCGACGACAAACGACGCGATGACACGGGCGGATACGGCACCGACTACGGTGACGATTTCGGAACCGTCGAGTTCGCAGACGACGACAAGGCGCCGACCATTTCGTTCGGTGATGACACCGGGCCGTTGCCGCACTGGACCGAGCCACCCACGGCCGAACTACCGCGCACGCCTCAGGCGATCGCGGCCGAAGACGACGTGTGGTCGACGTTCTCCAAGCCCGCGGTTCAGCCAACGGCCCCGCCGCCACAAGCGGCCGAACCGCGGCTCGGCCTCTTCGACGAACCCACCGACCCGTCGTCGGGCACGTACCGCGACGAACCCACACGCGAGGTTCGTTACTTCGACGACGAATCCTCGGTGCCCACTCCTGCACCCGCACCGCGCCGAGAGTCGCGCCTCGTGATCGGCAGCGACCCGACCGACGAGCGCTTGCGCCGCCCCGAACAGCGTCCGGCACAGGGCGGGCAGCCCCGAGCAGGTGCAGCCACCGGACCAACGGGTCGGCCGCCGGTGACGCGCGGTGCGCGTCCCGCTCCTTCGCGCGACCGACGCGGTCCGAACTACGGCCGCGACCTTCCCCAGGCCGTCACTGCGGGTCTCATCATCGCGGCTGCTTTCATCGCCGCGCTCGTGTGGCGTCCGGCGGCCGTCATGCTGTTCATCGTCGCGGTCGTGGGTCTCGCCTCGGTCGAGTTCTTCAACAAGGTGACGGAAAAGGGGTACCGCCCCGCAACTTTCGCCGGCATCGCGGCCTGCATCGCGGGCCCACTTGCCGCTTACTGGATCGGTGACGGTTCGCTACCGCTCGTCTTCACGTTCGCCTTCGCGGCCGCGGCGGTGGGCTTCATCGGTGCACCTGGTGTGCAGAGTGGGCCGCTGCCGAACGTCGCCATCACCACACTCGCGTCGGTGTGGATCGGTCTCCTCGGTTCGTACGCCGCCCTGATCGTTCGGTACTCGACCGAGTCATACGGTGTGCCCGGATTCAACGTCGGTACCGACACCCTCTTCATCGTCGCTGTCGGCGTCGTTGCCAATGACGTGTTTGCGCTCTTCGTCGGCTCGGCTGCGGGTCGCACGCCGTTGCGCGAATGGATCAGTCCTTCGAAGTCGGTCGAGGGTCTGATCGGCGGAACGGTCGGAACCTTCCTTGCGGTCGCGATCATCGGAACACAGAGCGGCACGTGGGACCGCACCAGCGAATGGATCCTTCTCGCTCTCATCATCTCGGTTCTCGCGCCAATCGGCGACCTTGTCGAGAGCATGTTCAAGCGCAACCTCGACGTGAAGGACTTCGGTACGTTCATTCCGGGCCATGGTGGGGTACTCGATCGCTTCGACGGGTTCCTCTTCGTTCTTCCCGGCGCGTACTACCTGATGCTCGTCATTCAGCCTTGGGTGCAGTAGCCCCGATTCGCGTCGCGGTGGCCGGTTCGTCCGGCTCCATCGGTACCCAGACACTCGACGTCGTGCGCGCCGAGCGTGGCGCCTACGAAGTGGTCGCTCTCGCCGTCGGCTCGTCGGTTGACGTGCTCATTCGACAGGCCGAAGAGTTCCGCCCGAAGGTCGTGGTCGTCGGCAGCGAGGCAGACCGAGCGCGCGTGCGCGATGCTCTGCCCTTTGTCGAGGTGTCGACCACCCTCACCGACGTCGTGGGTCCCGCCGATGTCGTTGTGAACGCGGTCGTTGGATTCGCCGGCCTTCCCGTCACACTCGAAACACTGCGTGCAGGCAAGCGGTTGGCGCTCGCAAACAAGGAAAGCCTCATCGCCGCCGGGCCGGTTGTTGCACCGTTGCGGCGAACCCCCGGCGCGGTGATCGTGCCCGTCGACAGCGAGCATTGTGCGATTCACCAGTGCCTTCGATCATCGGGCGACACCGACAGGGAAGTGCGCCGTATCGTTCTCACCGCGAGTGGTGGTCCGTTCCGCGGACGCACGCGCGCAGATCTCGCATCGGTCACGGTTGCCGATGCACTCGCACACCCCACGTGGGCCATGGGCCCGAAGATCACCGTCGATTCGTCGACGCTCATGAACAAGGGCCTCGAGGTAATCGAGGCGCACGAACTTTTCGGTGTCGGCTACGACTCCATCGACGTGGTCGTGCATCCGCAATCGGTGGTGCATTCGATGGTCGAATACACCGACGGTTCGACGATCGCGCAGTTGTCGATGCCCGACATGCGACTGCCCATCGGTTACGCCCTCGGATATCCGTCACGTATCGGTACGCCATTCGGCGCCATCGATTGGGCGGCGACGGGGCGGCTCGACTTCATGCCACCCGACACGGGGACCTTCCGTTGCCTTGCGCTTGCCTATGCGGCCGGACGTGCCGGCGGAACCGCACCGGCATTCATGTCCGCGTGCAACGAAATCGTGGTCGAGGCTTTTCTCGCCGGCGATGTGCCGTGGTTGCAGATTGCTGACACAATCGAGGCAGTCATGAACTCGTATTCGCCGACAACCCCCCGTGACGTCGACGACATCCTCGAAGCCGACCGTGCCGGTCGTGCGGCCGCGCGTCGTCGTCTCGGGCGCCCCGAAGCGGGGTAGGGCCGTGGCCGGCCTCTACCAACGCCTCCGTCAGGAATTGATCGTCGGTGGAGGCGAGACCCCTGAGAACCCCGACTCGTCGACGAAATCGACCGCCGTCATCTCGGGTCTCGTGTTACTCGGTCTTCTCGTCTGGCTCGGCGTCGAGAATCCCTGGACCTTGCTCTTCGTCGTCGGCCTTCTCGTGTCGGTGTTCCTGCACGAGATCGGCCACTTCGCCACCGCGCGCTGGACGGGAATGAAGGTGACGCAGTTCTACATGGGTTTCGGCCCGCGCCTGTGGAGCCGCTCGCGCGGTGAACTCGAATACGGCATCCGTGCGCTGCCTCTCGGGGCGTTCGTGCGCATCATCGGAATGAACGCTCTCGACGAAGTCGAACTCGGCGACGAAGACCGCGCGTACCGTAACAAGAGCTATCCGCGACAGTTTCTCGTCATCACGGCCGGGTCGTTGATGCACTTCATTATTGCGCTCGCCATCTTCACGGGCGTTTACTCGTCTGCGGGTCGTTGGGCCGAGACCGGTCGGGTCGAAGTGGCGTTCACTTCCGCGCCCGGGTCGCCTGCCGAGGAACTCGGTCTTGGAGTCGGCGACGTGATCACCGCGGTCGGCGGAACGTCGGTCACCTCCCGCGAGGACCTCGTCGAGGCGATCGTTGCACGTTCGCCGGGCGACACGGTCGACGTGACCTTCGAACGCAACGGCGCGGTGACCACCGAACGCGTGGTTCTTGCTGCCAACCCGAGCGCACCCGGGGTCGCATTCCTCGGCATCGCGTCGTGGTCGAAGGACTACGTCCGCGAATCCCTGCCGTCGTCGTTCACCTGGGCGGTGCGCGACTCGGTGTCGAGCGTCGGGAACTCGGTCAAAGGTGTGATCACCGCGCTCAATCCGATGAATTCGATCCGTGCGCTGCAGAACCCGAACGAAAACCTGGAAACACGACCGACCACCGTCGTCGGTGCGAGCCAGATCGGCGGACAACTGGGCGATAGCGAAGGCCTGAAGGGCGTGTTACTGCTGTTGGCGAGCGTGAACGTTTTCGTCGGAGTCTTCAACCTGTTTCCGTTACTTCCGTTCGACGGCGGCCATGCGGCGATCGCGACCTACGAACGCGTGCGCTCGCGGACCGGCATGCGTTACCGCGCCGACGTCAACAAGATGATCCCATTCACAACCGTCGTTCTCGGTCTGCTCGCGTTCCTTCTCTTCGCGGGTCTGTATCTCGACATCACCAACCCCCTCTGACTCGGGCCATACTGGGCCCATGATCGAACGGCGTCGCACACGTCAGATCCATGTGGGCAAGGTTGCCGTTGGTGGCGATGCACCGGTTTCGGTGCAGTCGATGACCACCACGAAGACGGCCGACGTCGAGGGAACCCTGCAGCAGATCTATGCGCTTGCCGCTGCGGGCTGCGACATAGTGCGTTGCACGTGCAATGAGATCGAGGCGGCCGTGGGTCTGGCCCAGATCGTGCCGCGTTCACCGATCCCGGTCATCGCCGACATCCACCATCAATACAAGATGGCGCTGGCCGCGCTCGAGGCC
>JBEAPO010000060.1:0-12760 GCA_041164425.1 Actinomycetota bacterium | reverse complement strand
CGGGCTTACCGCTGGTCCGGGCGAAGATGATGTCGTGTGTGGCGTGATGCAAGCCACTGTTCCACCGCTTCATGCCGTTCAACACCCACTCATCTCCATCGCGATACGCGGTGGTTTCCATGTACGTGGCATCGCTGCCGTGGTTCGGTTCGGTGAGGCCGAACGCAAGCCGCCGAGTTCCGTCGAGGAAGCCGGGCATCCATGCGGCCTTCTGTGCTTCGGTGCCGAAGTCGCGCATCATGAGAACCGTCGGGAAGTTGCCGACGATGCTCGATTCGTTCTGCAGGTCGTTGTGGAGGCCGAGCCCTTTGGTCGCAAGGTGCTCGCGGATGATCGCCATCTCGAGGTTGCTCGCGTTGCGACCGCCGTACTCTTTCGGCAGCGCGAGACGCAACCAACCCGCGGCGTCGGCGCGGCGACGCATCTCGCGCAACAACGCCTCCCAGTCCTCGCGCGGAACTCCGCCGTTTTCAAAATCGGTGCGGGCCCACTCACGACGATGGTCGAAGAACCGCATGTTGTCGTCTTGTTGTTCGAGCGGTTTGATCTCGCGCTCGATGAATGCATCGAGGTCGTCGAGCGTGCTCTGAATTTCCTTCGGGATCGCGAATTCCATTACCCGAGGGTAGGCGACGGCTTTCACGCCCTCCGAAAGCGTCTCCCGTCGGTTACCCGCGGGTAGGAAAGGCAAGATGGAGTCGGAAGAAGAAAGAAAAGGTCGAGAAATGACAACTAGTCCCGTGTCCCGTGTCGGAGTCGTCGGTTGTGGGCTCATGGGTTCTGGCATTGCCGAAGTGTGCGCAAAGGCGGGCCTCGATGTGCTGGTCCGCGAGATCAATCCCGCGGCGATGGAAGCCGGACAGAAACGCCTCACCGCCTCTCTCGACCGTGCCCTCGGGGCGAACAAGATCACCGAAGACGAGCGTGACTCCGCCCTCTCGCGCCTCAGTTTCACCACTGACCTCGCCGACTTCGCTGACCGCCAGTTGGTTGTCGAAGCCGTCATCGAAGACGAAGGACTGAAGACTGAGGTCTTCTCCCACCTCGACAAGTACGTCGAAGACGAAAACGCGATCCTCGCCACCAATACCTCATCGATCCCCGTCATGAAACTCGGCATGGCCACACAGCGGCCGTCGCAGGTTGTCGGCGTGCACTTCTTCAACCCCGTGCCCGTGTTGAAACTCGTCGAACTCGTCCCCTCGCTTCTCACTTCGGGAGACACCATCTCGCGCGCAGTCGAATTCGCCGAGGGAACGCTGCACAAGAGGGTCATCCGCTCGAACGACCGAGCCGGCTTCATTGTGAACGCGCTCCTCGTGCCGTACATCTTGTCGGCCGTGCGGATGATGGAATCGGGTTACGCATCCGCCGAGGACATCGACCTTGGCATGGTCGAGGGCTGTGCACATCCCATGGGTCCGTTGCGCCTCGCCGACCTCATCGGTCTCGACACGATTGTCGCGATCGCCGAAAGTCTGTACGCCGAATTCAAGGAACCCCTCTACGCCGCACCACCACTGCTGTCGCGCATGGTCGATGCCGGACTTCTCGGCCGGAAAGCGGGACGCGGGTTCTACGAGTACGCGAAGAAGTAGCGACAACGAGAGAGGATGGAGATGACAGAACAACAGTTTTCACTCGACGGTGAACAGATCGCCTTCCGCGAGGTTGTGCGCCGGTTCGCCGAGGACAAGATCGCGCCGTTGGCTGCCGAGACCGACCGCACCGGCGAGTTTTCGTGGGACGCCTTCAAGGCCCTACAACAAATGGAACTGACCGCACTGTCGTACCCCGCCGAGTACGGCGGCAGCGGCGCATCCCTTGTCACCCAGGCCGTCGTGGCCGAGGAACTCGCGCGTGTGTGTGCCAGCACCAGCCTGATGTTCCTCATCTCGAAGCTGGGCATGCTTCCCGTCATCAACTTCGGTAGCCATGAACTGAAGGCGAAGTACCTGCCGCGAATCTGCAGCGGTGAGTCGCAGTGCAGCTACGGCCTCTCCGAGGCCGACGCGGGCAGCGACGTGGCATCGATGACCACACGAGCCGTTCGAGACGGCAACGACTGGGTCATCAATGGCTCGAAGATCTGGATCACGAACGCAAGCATCAGTGATCTGTACACGGTGTTTGCACGTACAAGCGACGACCGCCACAAAGGCATCACCGCGTTCCTCGTCGAGGCCGATTGGGGCGTCCACGTCGACAAGCTCGAGCACAAACTCGGCATCAAGGGGTCGCCGACGGGCGTCATCCGCTTCGAAGACCTTCGCGTGCCCGACGCAAACCGCATCGGTGAGGTCGGCCAGGGATTCGCCATCGGCATGCACACCCTCGACCGGAGTCGCCCAACAATCGGTGCCCAGGCCGTTGGTATCGCGCAAGGCGCCATCGACCAGGCGGTTGCCTACATGAAGGAACGCAAGACGTTCGGAGCCACCCTCTCCACGCGCCAAGGGCTGCAGTGGATGATGGCAGAGGCCCAGATGAAAGTTGAGGCCGCGCGGACCATGGTTTACCGCGCTTGTGCAGCCGTCGACGCCGACGATCCGCACGGTGATCTGTCGAGTCTCGGCGCGATGGCGAAATGGTTCGCTTCGGATGTTGCAATGGAAGTCACCACGGACTGCGTTCAACTGTTTGGCGGCTACGGCTACACGAACGACTTCCCCGTCGAGCGGATGATGCGCGATGCGAAGATCACCCAGATCTACGAGGGCACCAACCAAATCCAGCGGATGGTCGTCGCGAAGAAAGTCTTCGGCTGAGCAGTACCAACAGGTTCGACACGACGGGGTTCGTGGTGGCCGACGGTGTTGGCTCACCGTGGGAACTTCTGCACTATCAGTTCGACTAGGCCCGCCGCCGCGGTCAATCCTGCGAAATTTTCGTTGGCTGGTATCTTGCCGACGGACTCAAGCGGCTCGAGGCTTCGTCCGACGTCACGGTGCGGTCATTCATGGACGGCAACGGATCGCGACCTCGTGACTTCTCCGCACTTCAACTACGTCCCGGTTCGGTTTTCACACCTCCCCCGCGCGCTCGCCACGTGGCTACATCCCTACACACTTTTGATGTCCGCACGGCAACACGGTTCAACGTGGCACCTCGGCACCGAGGCCGGTTGGATTCCGTCTGCAGTCGAGAATGCAAGTCGAGTCATCGTGCGTCCAAATCCGGCTCTTCCGCCAACCACCGCCGTTGGCGAAATCGATCTTGGTGCTCACGGGTCGATCAGCGACGGGTCGACAAAACCGCCAGAGGTGATCTCACCTCCCGTGGTCGACGACGTTTTCCCGCGCGATCGCCGAGAGAATCGTTGCGCTCCTGCATGACAACGCGGCGATTCAGTACGATCACGGGCCGATTGGTGCGGCGTGCGTCGAACTACTCAATAGACCCACACGAATCCGTTCGGGCATCGTCAGCGATGCAGTCGTCGCGGGACTCGGCGGGCATGCCGACTTCGCCTTCTCGGCGGCATCCAGTCGTCACGGTCTCAGCATTGTCGCCCTGCCCAGTCGCCGTGGATCGACGCCCACCCTCGTGGAAAAACTCACCGCAAACGTGACTACACAACGATCCGATATCGACGTTGTCGTCAATGAAAATGGCATGGCCGATTTGCGCGGCCTCAGCAATCGGGAACGATCACGATCTCTTTCCCGATTGTGGAATCTCTGACCGGTTAACCCCGGGCAAGCACGACGGGTAACGACTTCAGTCCGCGCGACAGCATCGTCGGGTTCCAGTCGAGCGTCGAGCGATCGGTAGCCATCGAGATCGATCCGAACTCGCGGAGAATCGCCGACAGGGCCAGGTCTGCCTCGAGCCGGGCGAGGGGTGCTCCGAGGCAGTAGTGCAAGCCAAACCCGTAGCCGATGTGGCTCGTGGGGTTGCGACGAAGATTCAGCGTGTCGGGATCGTCAAAGACTGCGGGGTCTCTGTTTGCCGTGGGATTCACAAGAAACACGCGCTCGCCGGCTTTCATTTCGACGCCACCGAATTCGTGGTCTTCTTTCACCAGACGAACCATCGAGCGGGCAGGGCCGTCGAAGCGGGTGATCTCTTCGAGCGCCATCGACATGATGTCGGGGTTGCGACGCAGATCATCCATTTGGTCGGGAAAGTCGAGAAGCGCGAGCAATCCGTTTGTGATGAGGTTGGTTGTTGTTTCATGGCCGCCGAACAGCAACAGCGTGCAGGTGGAGATGAGTTCGTCTCGCGACAACGAGTCGCCATCTTCTTGTTCGAGCAACAGACTGATGAGGTTGTCTTCGGGGGCAACCTCGAACTTCTCGATCATGCCGAGTAGATAGTCGCGAAGATCAAGCATCCCGCGTGCCGCCTGATGGAACCGGTCGGGATTGTCGTACGCACCGAACACGAGAGACGTCAGTTGGTCGGACCATTCCTTGAAGAGGATGCGGTCCTGCGGCGGGACCCCCAGCATCTTCGCAATCACTATTGCAGGTAGTGGTGCCGCGAACTCGGCGATGAAATCGACTGGGCGGTCTTCGGGCAAATCGGACAACAGCGCCGCGACAACCTCGTTGATGTCGGCTGTCCGGGCGCGCACGACCGACGGGGCAAAGATCCTCGAGACGAGACGCCGGAGACGCGTGTGGTTCGGAGGATCGAGGAACACCATCCAGTTGGCGAGAATGCGAAAGGTCTCATCGACTGCGGCGGAGTTTGTCTGGCGCAAAACCGACGCTCGGAACGGTTCCATTCTGTCAGCCGTCAGGCTGGAATTACGCAGCGCGGCGGTGACGAGTTCGTGTGTCGTCAGCACCCACGCTTTGTGCCGAGTGTTCCAATGAATCGGCGCAGTCTCGCGCAATAGTCCAAAGAACGCGTAAGGATCGCGCACCGCATCGTCACAGACGAGATTGTGGTTGAACACTTCAGCCGAAGGGGTGCTCGTCGCGGTCTCGGTTGAATCGCTCATTTGACTCATTTCTATCCTGTCCTTCGCCACTTCGTTCCTCACGAGAGTGTCATTCCTCCGTCGACCGTGATCACTTGACCAGCGACGAAGGACGAGTCGCAACCCGCAAGGAATCCGACCAACGACGCGATTTCGGACGGATCCGCAAAGCACCGCATTGGAATGGTTCGCAACACACCCTTCAGCAATTCATCGCGTGACCGTCAATGCGATTGCACCGGGAACAATCAACACACCGATACGCCAGGACATCTTGCTCGACATGCTCGACCAATTTTCCGCCGCAGACGCAACCAGACGACTCGCCACTCCGTGTGACTTCGGCGCAATGGCCGCGTACCCATGCTCACCCGAAGCTGATTTAATCATGGGCGTGGCGGTATCAGTCGACGGTGGCTGGTCGATCGTCTGGCCCGACGAGTCGAGAACTCACAAACAGAAGAGGGGGAAGCGGATCACCGCCTCCCCCTCTTTGTGACCGTTCTTGAACTTGGTGACTACACCTCAGCTGAAGGCGTTGATACCGCTCGTGAAGTCGTACTTGTACGTCGGGTCACCGGTGATCGAGCCGTCGGGGTGCACGATGTGCGTCGACGGGCTCGCCCACGAAATGAAGTCGGCAACCGTCAGGTCGCCAATACGCTCGGAACGCGGGTCAGCCTCGGCGTGGTTCTGCAAGAGAACTTCCGTGTCGCTCTCGAAGATGCCAACCGATTCGAATCCCTCGGGGCAGTCGCTGAACGGCGTGTGGAAGGAGCCGGCCGCCTCGTACGAGAACATGCCCTTCATGATGCGGCTCTCCTCGGGCTTCTCAGCCTCGCGGTATCCGAACCAGCCCTTCACGGTCCAAGCCATCGCGCGACAGATGTGGAAATGCGATGGGAAGTCCGGTGCGCCCGGATCCATCTTGAATCCAAAAGCGACGGTGTTGGTCGGAGCATGCACCGTGAGCACTTTGAAGTGCGAGCCCGGAGCCACTTCGACCCAATCCATATCGTTCATCTGAACGTCCGCGGTGATCTTTTCCATTGTTGCCAAATTGAGACCCATACTCCCCCCAGTGGTTTTCGGTTACGTGGCGTGTGTGACGGAAAGCACGTTACCGCAACAAGCGTTTGGTTATCAAGATGCACCAACGAGGCGGCGCCTCGGTTCAGTTGCCTGCGACGCGACGCTCTTGGTCCGCCCAAAAAGGCTCGCGCAGGACCTTGCGCTGCACCTTGCCCACGGGACTCTTCGGCAGCGGATCAGTTTGGAAGAAGACCTCGGCCGGCTTCTTGTAGGAACCAAGCACGCGGGAACACAGGTTCTTGATGTCATCGGCCGAGACCTGCGCCCCCGGCGCGGTCACACACATTGCCGCAGGGCTCTCGCCCCAACGCTCATGTGGGATTGCGAACACGGCAACCTCAACTACTCCCGGATGGCCGAGGATTGCGTTTTCCAACTCGGCGGGCCAGATATTGAATCCGCCCGAAATGATCATGTCGTCTTTTCGGTCAAGGACGTAGAGATAGCCGTTCTCATCCAACTTCCCGATGTCCCCGGTCAGAACGAAGCCGTCCATCGACATTCGCTCTTTCGTCGCAGCCTTGTTCTCCCAGAAACCAAGCATCTGACCGTCGCAACGAATTGCAATCTCACCCTCTTCTCCAATCGGCAGAGCAACGGCTGAATCTTCGGGGTCCCGAATCTCAAGGTAGGCGAAGGGAAGAGCACGTCCCGCTGAGCGAAGAGGACGCGAGCCGGGCACCTCGGAGAACCATTCTTTGGGACCCATCATGCACACGGGCAACGCTTCGGTCTGGCCGTAGCCCTGATACAAGACGTCACCGAACACCTCACGCGCCAGTAGTGCAGTGTCGTCGGCGATCGGCGCCCCGCCGATCTGGATCACTTTCAACGCCGAGAAATCCAGTTCACGAGCGAGAGGATCGCGAGCAACCGCATTCAACATTGCCGGGACCATGAACATGAATGACACTTTTTCGGACGCCATCAAGTGCAGCGTCTCGCGCGCATCAAAATGATCGAGAAGAAGGTTGGTGCCGCCCGAGAGCCAAGTCGGCGTGTAGAGATAGCCGCTGCCATGAGAAATCGGCCCGACATGCATGCACACTTCACCCGCATCCATGGGCGGAAAGTTGTAGAACCAATCGCGGCCCGCAGCGAGCCAAGATTTGTGACTGTAGGCCACTCCCTTCGGCTTGCCGGTTGTTCCACCAGTGTGGCGGATGATGTACCAATCATCGGGTTCGATCTCGACCATCGGATCATCTGCGGAGCAAGATGCCAACCACTGTTCGTATCCCTCATCACGCACAAGGACGTGTTGCAGGTCAGCCAGCTTTGAGGTCATATCGTCCATATCGTCCCGGTATTTGTCGGCAACCACCACCGCACGGCAACCGGTGTGACCAAGCATGTGCTCATGACTCTCGATCGAATTACGTGCGTACAGCGGCACTCTCACAAGGCCGGCGATCGCGGCACCGAGGAAAAAATCTTGGGCGTCGACTGAGTTGTCTTCGAGAACCCCCACTCGATCTCCCGGTCTCAAACCGAGCGCACGGAGCCCGTTAGCCATTCGAATGCCACGCTCCCATGCCTCGGCAAATGTGAGCGAACGATCGCCGTGCTTCACGGCGAGGCGCCGGGAGTTGTAGAGCGCCGCCTGACGCATGAGACCGGTGACCGTGAGGCCCCTTATCGGCTGTTTTGGCATGTTGGGTTCCTTTCTTCCTTCGTCGCGGTCCATGTCAGCACGCGGCAGTCACGAACTACTGCGAAGGGCAAGTCGGCGTTCGATCGTGCAGCGCGTGACGCGGGCCATCATTTCGCGATCGGACCTGTCCTCGAACAGTTCGATAATTTCGTCATCAGGACCGTGCACGCAACACGTCTCGTGGATCCCGAGGTAAACGGGGTTCGACTTTGCTCGGAAGCCAGCATCGACTCGTCGATACGTAGCATCCACAACTTCGACCTGAAGCGCAACGTGCGTGACCCCTCTATCGGCCGCCTGGTAATCGTTCGGCAGCGGTCGCCCCACGGGGTTTTCATGACACCACATCTCGACGAGACTGTCCCACGCCGCCAACATGACCACCCGACCAACCGTGTCGGTCATGGCGACCACGGCGTCGAGTCCCGCATGTCGTTCGACGTCCATGTCCATGACGGGATCAAGGCCGAGAACGACACGATAGAAGACGAGGGATCGCTCCACGTCGGAAACGCTGATCCCCATGTACTTGGCCCTGGTTACGCCCATTGTCCCCCGATACGTACAATAACCAAACGGTCGTTTCATTTCACCTGGCGTTGTTTGCGGAGGTGTAACGATCAAAATGGGCCGTCGAAAGGAGGGAACATGCCGCGTCCAAGCCGCTGGAACGAAATCGTGGAGGCCGCAGCCGAGGCGTTCCGCACAAAGGGCTTCTCCGCCACTTCTCTTGAGGACATCGCCTCCGCCGTTGGAATTTGGAAAGGCAGCCTCTACCACTACATCGATACGAAAGAAGATCTGCTTTTTGCCGTCGTGCGTGAACCCGCACAGGAGATTCTCATCGGCTTGCGCGAACTTTCGCAGACAGATCTGCCCCCCACCGAGAAAATCAGGCGCGCGACTCGTTCTCACCTCAAGGTTCTTGAGACTAACTTCGTCTACGCGTCGGTCTATCTGCAGGAAATCGCGGGGCATCGGAAAATGAAGGAGTGGTCCGCGATGGACCGCGAATATCTTGAGCTCCTCGAATCGATCGTCCGTGAAGGCGTCGATGCCGGCGAGTTCGCTCCGCTCACGAACCCCCGTATTGCGACTTTGGGCATCATCGGTTCACTGAACTGGCTCACCCATTGGTACCGACCCGAGGGTCCACTTCGTGCCGATGCGATCGCCGACCAGTTCTGCGACATGTTTCTCGCGGGACTCATCAACCGGTCGAACTCTGCCAGTGCCGTCAAGTCGGCAAAGCCCCGCACAGCAGCACGCAAGACCGCCTGAGGCCCCACAATGACGAATGTTTGGATCATCGGCACCCACAGCACGCCGTTTGCCCGGCGGCCCGACGACTCGCTGAAGTCGCTCGCCCGCGAGACCTATCTCGGGGTGCTCAGCGACGTCGGCATGACCGATGGATCCGACATCGGTTCAGCATGGTTCGGTAACTGCCTCATGCACACGTGGGGACAGGGCGGTGTCCGCGGGCAGACCTGCTTCGTCGAAATGGTTGACGAAGGGCTTTTCCCCGAGCGCGTGCCGATGACGAATGTCGAGGGAGCCTGTGCCACGGCATCAATGGCTCTGCAAGGAGCCGTAAAGGACATTGTGAGTGGCGAAACCAACGTGTCACTCGCCATCGGAGTCGAAAAGATCTACCGACCGGGCGCCGACAAGGATCCCGCGGTCCGACAGGTGATGTTCGACTCGTATTACTCGGGAGTCGACAACTTCGATCTTGATCGACTCTTCGACGAGTACGACCGCGCCGCAAGCTTCGCCGGTTGCAGCTTTGACAAAGGCGAAGGCCACACGATCTTCATGGAGACCTACGGCATCCAGGCTGCACTCCACATGAAACTCTTCGGTACGACACAACGGCAAATTGCCCACGCAGCAGCAAAGAACCATACGTACGCGGTGGAGAACCCCAAAGCGCAATACCGCTTCCCGATGACCACCGACGAGGTGCTGAACGACCGTCCGATTTCATTTCCACTGACGCGGTCGATGTGCGCACCGATAGGCGACGGTGGTGCGGCAGCGATTGTCTGCTCGGATGATTATCTGAAGTCACTTCCCGAATCCGTCCGGTCACGTGCCGTCCGAGTGGCAGCGACTGCGCTTACGGGCGGAAAGTACCGCGCATTCGACGAACCATCACTCTCCTACCATGCCGCTCATCGCGCCTACGAACGTGCGGGCGTCGAGCCCAGCGACATAGATGTCGCTGAAGTTCACGACGCGACTGCTTTCTGTGAGATCTACCAAACCGAAATGCTCGGCTTCTGCCCGATCGGGCAGGGAGGCGGCTTCGTCGAGTCCGGGGAAACTGGTCCCGGTGGGTCCATCCCAATCAACACGTCGGGCGGCTTGGTGTCGAAGGGACATCCCGTAGGTGCCACCGGGCTGTCGATGGTGTACGAGCTCGTCGTTCAGTTGCGAGGGGAAGCCGGCCCACGGCAGGTGCCGAATGCACGACTCGCGCTCGCCGAGAACGGGGGCGGTGTCATCGGCCTCGAAGAGGCCGCATGCGCCGTCACGATCCTCGAGCGACCCTGAGACATTAAAATCCCGTCAGAGCGCCGCGGTGGGTGTCGCGAGGCGCAACACCGCAGCGGCCAGGCGTGCCGACTCAGTGCAGATGTCGGCCATGTGAATCGAGTCAAGGTCGACCACGGCGACCACCTTGCCGGCCTCCCACCAGAACTTCATGCCTGCGTGCGACATGTTCCAGTCGTTCAGTTCGTTCAACAGAAACTCGCTGCACGCAACATTGCGGGCGACGATCGCCGAGAGGCGGCACACCGGATGGCGCCCGCCGTGCACCTGGGCACGCACCTGCACTCCGTCGAGGAGGTATTCGACCGCTCGCTCACCGTCGCGCTGGTATTCGACGCCCGACGAGATGAGTTCGCGACGCATCGTGCCGCCCCATTCCTGGGCGACCGGGTCGATGAACGGACACGTGAGAATCCACTCGGATGCCACGACGCGGCACACCGAACCCGTCGGTCCGTCGACTTCGAGCGTCACTGTTTCATCGCCGTCATCGATGGCGGTGAAGTCACGCAACACCCGTGAAACCACGCTGACCGCACTGTGGAACTGGGCTTCGCCACGCGTCTCCGCGTCGACCGACACCGTTGCACGGCCGTGGTCGTACGACGACCAGTCGGAGTGAAAGGTGACCTTCCCGTTACCGATGACACACCACAGTGGCGGCCCGTATCCGACGATGTCGATGCCGATGGGCGGTGTGCGCGCTGCATCGAGAACGTCGGCGAGGCGTTTCGCTGGGACAACTGCGGTGCAGTCGACCGAGCCGAGGACGAAGTCTGTTCCCGGATGGTGTACGGGGATGTCGAACACGAGACTCGCATCACCGGATGTAATGGTGAGCGAGTTGTTGTCCGCAAGTGCCAACGTCGAGTCGAATGCGGTGGTTGCGATGTCGGTCATCGCATGGAAGACCCGTACGGGCATCGGCACCGCGAAGGTGCCCGATGCACTTTCGTCGGCGGTGCAGAACTCGAAGTGGAACCGCGGGGACGCGATGTGCCACGTACGACGACCACCCGCGACCTCGAGCCACACGCGGAAGAACTGAGAGTCCTTGGCCTCGAATGCATTGACGAAGTGCCACATACGCCACCACTCGTCGAAGGAAATCGTTTGCGGGTTGGCACCGAGGCCGATGCGATCGAACGGGCTCATCGTCGTCTCACCACGCTGTCCGGGGATGGTGACGCGACGCGGTCTGGAACGGCTCGAGCGGTGAGGCCACCGGCTCGAACGCTGCCATGGCGTACTCTCCCGCGCCGTCGGGATCGTGCACGTCATCGGCGGTCGACGTGATCGACGGCGACGGTGCACCGGACCCAAGGTCTTCGAGCAGGTTCGCGAGACGCGCAGCCGTGTCGAGTGACAGTGATCCGAATGCAACGACGGTTTCGCCGTCGCAGGTGTCGAGGGTCGCCCAACGCTGGGGCTCGTCGCCGACCGGTCGCGGATCGATCGTGAGGTCGCCGAGCGCACGCACCAGGCGCCGATAGACCGCCTGGTCGGGGTCGTCGGGGGCACCGATCGGGTTGCTGGTTGCCGGGTTGGTCGTTGACAAAGTGGGCCCCTTTCCGCCAAGAAAACCTGAAGTGTGGCCAATGGGTGTCACACGAAGTTCGAGCCGCAAGTTCCATTCGCACCACGGCCCGTAGAGCCACTATTTTCGGGTTTTCAGCCCGCACCGGGCAGCCGCATCAGGGGGTCACTCATGTTCGATTTCAAGGGCAAAACCGTTCTCATCACGGGCGCGTCGTACGGCCTGGGTGCCAGCTTCGCCGAGGGCTTCGCAAAGGCTGGGGCGAACCTCGTCCTGACGGCCCGCAGCAAGGACCTACTCGAGCAGACCGGCGAGGTGTGCAAGAAGGCCGGCGCCAAGGTTCTGTGCATCACCGGCGACGTGTCGGTCGAAGCCGATGTGAAGCGCGTCGTCGCCGCGGGCATCAAAGAATTCGGCGGCATCGACACCCTCGTCAACAACGCCGGCATCTCCGATGTGCTGGGCATCGGCGCCGAGCGCTTCCCCACCGAGACCTTCGACAACATCATGGCAGTCGACCTGCGCGGCGCATTCCTCTACATGCGCGAGGTCGGCCTGCACATGCTGTTGAAGAAGAGCGGCAACATCGTGAACATCTGCTCGATCATGGGCAGCGGTGCAAACGAGATGAACATCATCGCCTACACCGCCGCGAAGGGCGCGCTGCGCAACATCACCCAGCAGCTTGGTTGTGAATGGGCCGACCGCGGCGTTCGCGTGAACGCCGTCAGCCCGGGCTTCATCATCACCGAGATGACCCGCGTCGCCCTCGAGGGCATGGGCATGGACAAGTGGATCGCGTCGCGCACACCGATGCGCCGTCTCGGTGAAGTGTCGGAAATCGTCGCACCTGTCATGTTCCTCGCGTCCGACATGGCGGGCTACATCACCGGTCACGACCTGCTGGTCGACGGCGGCACGAATGCCGGCAACGGCTACTACCAGCTGCAACCGATCCACCATGCGTGGAATGCCGACACCGCACCGA
>JBEAPO010000059.1:0-3879 GCA_041164425.1 Actinomycetota bacterium | reverse complement strand
GCCGTGGACCCACTCATCGAGGTGCGAATCTCGCGCGCGTTCGAGGCGCTGTCGGAAGGCCGAACCACAATCGCGATTGCTCATCGCCTCAGCACGGCTATGCGAGCCGATCGAATTCTCGTCATGGAGAACGGGGCGATTGTCGAGGACGGCAGCCACGACGATCTTGTTCGTCTGGGTGGGCGCTATGCAGCCCTTTACGACGCCTGGGTTGCAGCCACCGGCGGGTGACGGGCAGAGCCATCCGAACGAGCCCCGGCTGGATAGTTTCAGAGGCGTGTCGGGACGATTCCTCGCGTCGTGCGCTCTTGCATCCGTGCTTGCAGCTTGTGCAGCCGATGATGCGCAGCGCGAAGCGGTGTGCGAGCGCAGCGTGGCGATCGAAACGGCCGTTCTGCGTGTCGGTGCACTTGCCGACGAAACCAAGACGATGAATGCAGCCGCACTTCGCAGCCAAATAGACGAAGACCTCGCGAATCTCACCGCGACGCTCGACGTCGCCCCCGACAGCATCGTCGGAGACCTTTCCACGATTCTCTCGCGCCTCAGGAATTTGTACGGTGCCCTCGAGATGCTCGGCTGGGACAGCGCGCAGTTCGTGGGCGATGCGCGGCTCGACGACGCCTTGGCCGACATCGGGTCCGTGAACTCCCGACGACATCTGTCACGACTCAACGGCTACATCATCGACGCCTGCGACGAAGCATCAGTCGGTGGCGACGTTCCGCCCGATTCGATCGTCGCTGTGCCTCCCACGTCGACCTCGTTGCCTTCGACCGACGACCCGATTCCGACCGACGAGGATCTCCTCACCGCCCACGTCGCGATGGGCACCGCGATCGCGGAGTCTGCGGGTCTGACGGTCACGATCGAACAAGCCCAATGTCTCGGTCGGGAGGCCGACCTAGTTGCCCTACCCGAAAGCATCGAGGGGGAGCCCGCAAAGGACGCGTGGGACGAGGCCTTTCTTCGGATCTTTCCGAAATGTGGCGTCAACGCCCCGGATCAACCAACACCTTGATCGCACTCGACGGATCATCGGCGAGCTCGGCAATAGTTTCAGGGAGTTGACTGAGGCCGACCGTCTTGTCGTGCAGGGGTTCCACCTGGATACGTCCGTCGGCCATCAGGTTCATCGTCTCCACGAAGTCGTGGTGGTTGTAGGCGAGTGAGGCGACGAAGGTGACTTCCTTGACGAGCCACACATGGGGCGAGATGGTTGCCGAGCCGGAGGCGAGGCCGACGAGGTTGACCCGACCACCGCGGCGGACGAATTCGACAGCGCTCTGAATCGTCGGGGGTACACCTGCGCACTCGAAGACCAGATCGGCACCCTTCGACCCGAAGCGTTCCTTTGCTTCGTCGGGCGTCAAGGCCTCGTCGGCACCGATCGCCAGTGCCTTGGCACGCCGTAGCTCGTTGGGCTCGACTGCAATGACACGACCGGCCCCTGCGGCCTTGGCGACCTGCAGCGTGAGAAGACCGATTGGACCGCAACCCTGGACGACGACGACATCACCGGGCAACGGCAGAGTGCGCATCACCGCGTGGTAGGCAACGGTTGCCGGCTCGACGATCGACGCCTGGTCAGACGAGAGACCCGACTGTGTTTTGATGAGCCTCAGGGCATCGACAGCGATCGCCGGCGCGAACGCTCCATGCGGCGGTGCCAACGGATCACGACCGAGCGCGTTCAAGAACGCATACGTGCAATAGTTCGTTCGGCCCGCAACGCAATCGGGGCAACGTCCGCAAGCCGCCGACACGCCACACACGACCCTGTCGCCTTCGTTCACGTTGCGTACGTCCGGGGCCACGGATGACACCGTGCCCGAGAATTCGTGACCACAAATTGCGGGGTTGTACGGGTCTTTCGAGAGGAAGCCGTGGATGTCGGTTCCACAGATGCCACACGAGTCGACCTGTACGACCGCCTTTCCCGACGTCGCCACGGGATCGGGGAATTCGACGAATTCCATCGTTCGGAAACCGGTAATCAGTGCTGCCTTCATCGAGTTATCTCCGTTGCTGGATTTTTCGTGATTCGGTCGATCGCGGGAGCGATCGCCCAGTCGAGTCCACGGCGCAGAATCTCGTGGAACTCGGCGAGTTCCCACGATCCGCGGTCGACTGTCGGCCACTTCATGCCGTGGAAAGGGGCGTGCTTCATGTCCCAGTGACTACGACAGTGCCCGAGAGTGAAATACAGGACACTTCCTGCGCCGAGTGGCCTGCGGTACATCACCAATCTCGCGTCGTCGTCGGGCCAGCGCGCCGTGGCGAAACCCTGGGTGGTTCCGGTCCATCGTGTCTCGAGCAGCGGTTCGACCTCTGCGGTCATCTCGCAGAGATACAGCTCGTCGTTTGCGTGGAAAGTTCGCAATCCTTTGACCAGCGGGTCTTGCTCGGCCCCGGGCGACACGGAGACGGGGTAGGGCTCGATCGCCGGGTGGGACAGAAACCGACTGCCGAGTACCTCGTTGAAGACCGGCATGGCATCGGGGGTCTCGAAGTCGGGCCCGAACGTGTCGGGGGCATCGATCGCGGAATTCGTGCCGTGGAGGGCAAAGAGTCGGCCTCCTGAGGCGACCCACTCCTTGATCCGCTTCTGCGCGCGAAGTGAGGGCCTCACATCGCACGTGTAGGTCAAGAGGACATCGGCGTCATCGAGCAAGGCAACGTTCTCGTAGTCGGACGAGACCTGTGCACGGATCCTGACGTCGGACGCGAGAAGCTTGAGCAACTCGAGACGGGCGAAGTCGAAATCGTGCCATTTCCCGCCGACGACGAGTACGGCGTTGATACGTCCTGTCACCGCGGTGCGGAGGTCAGAAATTGATGCGCTTCGTGTAGCCACCGTCGATCACGAGATTCGCTCCGGTGATCAGGCTGGCGGCGGGCGACGCGAGGAACGCGATGGCATTTGCGATCTCGACCGGGTCACCGAGACGCTTGACGGGCATCTTGTTGACGATGGTGTTGTAGAAGTCGGCCATGTTCTGCTTGATGACGTCCCAGTTGCCACCTTCGAAGAAGACGGGGCCGGGGGAGACCATGTTCACGCGGATGCCCTTCGGCGCGAGCGACTGCGAAAGGTTCGCGGCGTAGGCGACCATCGCGGCCTTCATCGGACCGAAGCTGCCCGGACCCGCGAACTCTTCCTGTGCGGCGATGCTGCTGAGGCAAACGATCGATCCACCGCCTCCCGCTTCCATCACCGGTGCGAGAACTTCTGCTGCGCGAACGAGACCGAGCACGTCGAGGTTCAGGTTCTTCACCCACTGCTCCTCACCGCGACCCGAGGCACCCGACATGTTGTGAACGAAAATGTCGCAGCCGCCGAGTTGCTCGGCCGCCTTGGTCAGCCACGCCTTGTAAGCCGCGCCGTCACCTGCGTCGATTCCCTCGCCGTACGCCTTCACCCCGAGCGCTGAGATGCTCGCAACGGCCTCGGCTACGTCGCCACGCGCACAAATTGCCACGTCGCATCCCTCGCGCGCCAGCAGTTGTGCAGTGGCGAGACCGAGACCACGCTTTCCGCCCGTAACGATTGCCTTCTTGCCTTTGAGCCCGAGATCCATGATGCCCCCTGTCGTCGTGCGGCAACCTCGCCGCATGGGAGAGCATAGGGTGGCGGCATGAAGCCAAGTGAAGTCGCACTCGTGACCGGCGCCGGGTCCGGCATCGGCAAGGCCACAGCCAAGATGTTCGCTGACCGTGGATACGGCGTCGTCGCGGTCGACCTGACCGCAGACAGTCTCTCATGGACGGCTGCAGAGGCCGATCCGGGGCGTTACGTCACCGTCGCCGGCAGTGTGACTGACGAATCGTTGAACCGAGAAGCCGACGCAGCCGCCGTCGACACCTTCGGTCGACTCG